>JAKQNG010000307.1 GCA_029565915.1 Deltaproteobacteria bacterium | reverse complement strand
ACACGGACGGGGATACGGACGGCGACACCGATTCTGACTCCGACTCGGCCAGAATCGGGGTCGCCGTCCGTATCCCCGTCCGTGTCAGTGTCGCTGTCGGCATCGGTGTCTGCCGTATCCCGACCCGAGACCTGCAGATTGCTCTTGGCCGAACAGGCGACCAGAAAACAGAACATCCCGAGCAACGCGAAAGAAGAACGCATGAACGACCTCCGGGCAGGTGGCGCACCAGCGCGCGACATGAAATGAATTGTATTACACGGCCAGATTGCTGTCGATATGCCCATGCCCGCCGGAAAAAACGGAATCGTCAATTGTGCGGGAAAAATGAAGCACCTGCGGAAAGAAATCGAGGAAGCCCGATTCCAGCACATCGTAGGCATCGAGAATGCCCCCGTGGGCGTCCCGCAGGGGCGTGGGGCGGCTGAACCGCTCGTCCATCCGCTTCAACGCGTAGGCGACCATGTCCAGCTCCCGGTACCCCGACAGCCACCGGCGCTCCAGCATCCGCTGCACCGCGGTGCGATAGCGCTCGGGAAACGCGGGCCGGATGTCCGCGATGGACGCATAGATGGCATCAAAGAACGCCGCCTCGCTGTTTTGCGAAAATGCCTCGAAATGGCGCAGAAGAAAGTGATCGAACACGACATCGACGACAATGCCCGCGTAGATGCCGAAGTGGCCGTTCAGGGCGTCGACACAGGCGCGCACGGATGCGTGCTGATCCGTGAACCGGTCGATCCGGCGGTGATGGGCGATGCCCCGGGCGATGCCGTCACCGAAACGCTGGCGCAGCGTGTCGATGGGACCGTTGGTGAAGTCCGCCAGCAGGCTGCCGATCCGGTGCTCATCGTACGGTTCTGCCAGAAACAGGTGGGCGACGTAATTCATGCTAACGGAAAATGGCCCGCCGGATGATGGTCTGATCCCGGTCCGGGCCCACGGACACCATGGCGATGGGTGCGCCGGTCAGGCGCTCGATGGCATTGAGGTAGTCGCGGGCGGCGGCGGGCAGTGCGTCCATGGTCCGGGCGGTGGAGATGTCCTCCTGCCAGCCGGGCATGGTCTGATAAACGGGTTTTACCCGGTCGAATCCGTGCATGGGCACGTCGTCGATCCGCTGGCCGTCCAGCTCGTAGGCCACGCAGATCTGCACCTCGGGCAATCCGGAGAGGACATCCAGCTTGGTGATGGCCAGGGCGGTACTGCCGTTCAGGCGGGTGACCCGACGGGCAATGACCGCGTCGTACCAGCCGCAGCGTCTGGGACGCCCCGTGGTGGAGCCGTATTCCGCCCCTACGTCCCGCAGGCGCTGGCCCGCGTCGTCGAGCAGCTCCGTGGGAAAGGGACCGCTGCCCACCCGGGTGGTGTAGGCTTTGACAATCGCCACCACCTCGTCGATCTTTGTGGGGCCCATGCCGATACCCGTGCAGGCGGCGCCGGAGACCGTGTTGGAAGAAGTGACAAAGGGATAGGTGCCGTGATCGATATCGAGCATGACGCCCTGGGCGCCTTCGAGGAGCACGTTTATTCCCGCTTCGAGGGCCCCGTGAACAAAGGGAACCGTGTCCTTCACATACGGACGGATCCGCGCCGCGAGGGGCGCCAGCGCCGCGAGGGTTTCGTCGGGGTCCGGTACCGGCGCACCCCGGCCCTCCAGCATGGGACGCCAGTACTCCAGCGTGGCCGCCAGCTGGTCCCGGAGGATTCCGGGATGGTACAGATCGCCGATCCGGATGCCCCGGCGGCCGATCTTGTCTTCATAACAGGGACCGATGCCCCGCAGGGTGCTGCCCACGGGCACGACGCCGCTCTTTGATTCTTCCCGCAGCCGGTCGAGGAGCAGGTGGTGGGGCAGGATGACGCTCGACTCGGCGAGGAGCACGGCGT
>JAKQNG010000306.1 GCA_029565915.1 Deltaproteobacteria bacterium | reverse complement strand
AACCGGGCCATCCGCTCGTCCGGATCGCCTCCGACGGGATCCCGGGCCAGGGCTTCGAGGATGTGGGGCAGGACCGGCGGGCCGAGGCCGTCCCCGCGCAGTTCACCCACCACGTCCGCCAGCTCGGACAGGGAGATCCGGCCGTACACCGCTTCGCGCACCAGCACCGGATGGGTCACCGCCACCGCATCGAGCTGTTCCTGCATGTCGTCGAGGCCGATATCCACGCCGTCCATGGGCGCCCGCTGTTCCGGCAGGGCCCTCCCCCGGCGCCGGGCGAAGGCCAGACCACCCAGGGCCGCGGAGAGCAGCAGGAAGGGCCACAGGGGCAGTCCGGGAATGAGTCCCAGCAGCAGCAGCAGGACCGCCGCCGCAACGAGGGCTCCCCGTTCCTGGCCGAGCTGTTCACCGATGCGGACCCCCAGCCGGCCCTCCGTGTCGCCCTGGCCCAGCCGCGTGACGAGGATGCCCGCCGCAGTGGAGATGAGCAGGGCCGGAATCATGGTGACAAGGCCGTCGCCGATAGTCAGGCGACCGTACAGGCCGAGGGCGTCGCCCATGGACATGCCCCGTCGCAGCACACCCACAGCAGTGCCGCCGGCGATGTTGATCACCGTGATGACCAGGGCCGCCACCGCATCCCCCCGGACAAACTTCATGGCCCCGTCCAGAGCGCCGTAGTACATGCTCCGGCGCTCCAGATCTTCCCGTCGCCGGCTCAGTTCCCGCGGCGAGATGGCACGGGAGCGCAGGTCCGTCTCGATGGCCGCCTGCAGGCCGGGCATGGCGTCCAGGGTGAACCGGGCGGACACTTCGGCCACCCGCTCCGCGCCTTTTGTAATGACCAGAAACAGCACCATGAGGATGATGCCGAAGATGACCGCACCCACGATGATGTCACCGCCCGCCGCGAAGCTGCCGAACCCGCTGATGATGCGGCCCGCATCGGCCCGGGTGAGGATGGCCCGGGTGGAGGCCACGTTGAGGGACAGTCGATAGAGGGTGGCGAGGAGCAGCAGCGTGGGAAACACGCTGAACCGCAGGGGCCGTCGCACGTAGAGGGACAGGGAAAAGACGAGCACCGAAATGGCGATGTTGAGGGCGATGAGCAGGTCCAGGGCCGGCGGCGGGACCGGGACCACCATCAGGATGATGACCACGGCCACCAGTGCAGCCAGGCCCGCTTCCGCGCTCCTCTGTGCCAATCCGCTTTTCATTTCGAACTGAGCACTTAGAATATGGCGCGTGGAACGGCAAGCAAAAATGCGCGGGATCGCCCGGTGGGTCGGCGGAATGGCGGTGGCCATGGCGGTTTTCGGAACGTTCGTTTCGTGCAGCCGCAAAGATGCATCACCACTGTCCATTACGGACGGGCCCGACGGGGCCGACGCGCCTGCCCCGGGTACATTCACGGGCCTCGATTACGTGGAAGTGATCACCGGCGGTGCGGACCGGTCCGCGGAACTGCCCGTCGTCATTGCCATTCACGGTCTGGGCGACACCCCCGAACACATGTCCGGCCTGTTCGCCGATGCGCCCTTTGCGGCCCGGTTCATCCTCCCCCGGGGCACGGAATCCCTGCCCATCGGCTACTCCTGGTTTCCAATCCACGTTCCGGTCCGACCCGATGATCCGGTCCGGATCGCTCCCCGCGTGCAGAAGGCAGCGCAACGCCTCTGCCGCTTTGTCGCGTCTGCTGCGCTTTCCCGCAAGCCCCTGGTACTCGGCCATTCCCAGGGAGGAATGCTCGCCTACACCATGGCCGTCACCTGCCCGGAGGACATCGGCCTCGCCGCACCCGTCGCCGGATTTCTGCCCCCGCCGCTCCTTCCGGACATCCGGCCGCGCCATTACAGGCCGATCCGCGCGTTCCACAGCATCGACGACCGGCTGGTGCCCCACGACTTCGACGCCCGGAGCGTGGACGGACTGCGCGCCCTGGGGCTGGACGCCACTCTCCAATCCTTCCCCGGCGGTGAACACCGGATTACGCCCGACCAGCGCGATGCCCTGCTGAAACTGATCGCGAACTGGTAGGATCCCGCTGCAACCGGCGTCTTCCATTTCCCTTTATAAACGACTACAGTTAATCCCAACGGCCATCATCCATCTGCAAACACCGCGTCGCGCAGGACGGGCCGTTTCCTGTCCGGCGCCGGGAAAGGAGCCCGCAATGACCCGAAATCTCATTCTTCCGGTGGGCCTGCTGCTGCTCTGCGGATGCGTCAAGGCGCCGCAGAACGCCGCGCAGACCATCACCGGAATCGAACCGGTTGCCGTGCTCGTGTCCGCCCAGCACGGTCTGGCGACCCGGGGCATCGATGTGGAAACCGTCGATTTTGAAAAGGGAACCCTCACCACCGCCTGGGTGAACCGCGGACCGGGACAGGTGCAGTATTCCGTGCAGGTGATTCCCCGTGCGGATGCGTCGGTTGCCACCGTGGTCATTCAGGTTGCCGCACAGGCGCGCCGGAAGACAACGGATGGCTGGAGCGAGCCCGCCGCAGTGACCGACGCCGATCTGACCACCCTGCTGGAACAGATGGTGGAACAGGTGGTGGAGGAATACGCACCGGGCACCGTGGCCCACACGACACCGGTGCACCCGTCCTGCAGCAGCGCGGCGGATTGCACGGCGGGAACCCATTGCGCGTCGGGAATCTGCGTGTCCGAATGCAGCGCGTCGACTGACTGTGCAGAGGGACAGCTCTGCGACGCCGCCGGTCGCTGCGTGCCGGAACCGCCACCGCCCTGCCCGGAGCCCGTCGCGGAACCCGTCGAGGACGAACGGCCCCAGAAGGCAAAGGCCGCAAAGGAAGGAAAGGACGCGAAGGGAAAAGAAGAATCGAAGGAAACCGGGGAAGCGAAAGGGGGTGACCGATGATGGCCCGATTATTGATGACATTGCTGGCTGCGGGGTGCCTGTCCCTCTGGACGGGGGCCGCTTCGGCCTCCGAGAGTCGCATGAATTCCCTGTGTGGTTCGCCGCTGGTCATGGACATGACCGATATCGCCGATTTTCCCGGCCTGCTGACCATCTATGGAAACGCCGGATTCGTCACGGTCAAACCCCTGGCCCCCACCGGCAACGCGGGACTCCTCGTGGGCATCAACGACATCGCGTTCGGCGTGTGGGTGCTGCGGGATCCCCGGTTTGACGACATCGCCACCGCGGATGCGGTCTTTGACATGGGCAATTCGGCGGGCGTGGTCATTCCCGATGTCCACAACGTGGCCGATCTGTTCTTCGGCATGAGCAACGGCTTCGGCCTGCGGGCCTCCGTCGGCGCGGGTCTCGAATCCGTGGACGCGGTGGACGACGGCGATGTGGACTCCACGGGGGCATCCGCCCTCTCCATCGAAGTCCAGCCCGGGTTCACCCTTCTGACAGACGACTATCAGGGAGATTTCGGACTGGGCGTCACCGTCAACCACTACGCCATCTCCATCGGCGGCGACGACGTGTACACGGGTCGGCTGATTCCGTCGGTGCTGCTGCGGCACCGTTCCACCATCGGCAACTTTGCGCAGCCCGTGAACTGGGTGGTGGATTTCCTGCTCACGCGGCGTTCCTATTCGGTGCGGCACAATCCGTCCAACGACAAGGGAACCGTGGGCGACTGGCTCACCACCCTCATGGTGGGGCCCAGATTGAATCTGCCGGGAAACTTCACCGTGACCGCAGGATTGTCCGCCCAGTTCGAAGCGCGGGGCGGTAAACTGGACGGGGATCGAACGCCACGGCGATTCGGCATCGGCACGCCGGGCCTCATGCTGGCGGCCGAACTCCTGGTCCGGGAAATCCTGGCCATCCGTGCCGGTGTGGACTACGGCGTGTACTGGGGCACCGTGCGGATCTACGACGCGGATGACGATCTGGTGGGCAAGCTGCGCCTCATGGGGCAGCGCTTCAACTGGTCCGCCGGACTGGGACTGCGGTTGCGGGCGTTTGAAATCGACGGCACGCTCAGCCAGCAGCTCATCCTGGACGGGCCGGACATGATCGGCGGCCGGGCGCCCGGTTTTCTGGGAATGCTGTCCGCCACCTATCGATGGCTGTAAAAAGGAGACGCGACATGAAAACATTTTTTAGAGGAACAGCACTGGTTTTTTGCGCGGTCTGCCTGGTTGCGTGCGTGCGCAGCAGCGGCGACGCGGATGACGGCGAAGGGGCGCTGGCCATGGATGCAAATGGTTTCTACGGCGTACCCGTCGGCGACAACACGGCCCTTTTTGATGAAATTGTCGAGGACATCTACAGCAGCCCGTTTCTCCAGCAGGCCCTGGAGATGGGCGCCCCGTCCGACACGGACGTCATCGAAGGCGGCGCGTGCGATATCCTGGCGGAATGCGTCTGCGATGCCATGCCCGATGCGACATCCATGCAGGAATGCTACAACGGGCTGGCGATGCTGACCGAGTCGGACTGCCAGACGTATCTGGAAGACAATTTCGACTACTGCCTCTGACCCGTTTGACCCGTCACCGACGGGAAACATCCTTCAACTACTGAAGATAAAAGAATTTTTCCAGTAATGTCATTCCATCCACGCACGACATTCTTGTCACTTTTGTTACCCTATCTTTTTTTTCGGGATCTTCTAGCATCTGCCGCATTAACCATTTTCGTAACCTGAGGAGGTGCTGTCATGAAGTTCCAGCAACGCAACGCAACGCAACGCAACGAGGGCGTAGTGGCCCGCTGATCGCAGCGTCAAGGTACATCGCGGACATTCTGCTTCAACTGGAAGACAAATTTTCAAGACGCAGGGGTCGGCGAAGATAATACGAATCTCCCCGGATACGTCTACCGGGATGCCAAGTATGCGTTTGTCCATGTGAAGAACGACTTGACCGGAGATTTGTGGGCCGGACATCTGAATTCGGCCGGATGCACACCTTCCCTCGACTTAGGAGATATTGGGGACTTCACCTAAAATGGACCCCGTGTCCAGGACCACCTGGACGGTTGTTTAATGTGATTCCTCCGGTTTCCTTTTCGTTCCATCCATTCAGATTCCAGAGGGTTCGTCCGGAGACGACCGGTTGTCTGTCACCATGTAGCCGCATCGAAG
>JAKQNG010000301.1 GCA_029565915.1 Deltaproteobacteria bacterium | reverse complement strand
CCTCCTGCTGGAGCGACGCGGATACCGGGTTCGCATGCAGAAGATGGATCCCTACCTGAACGTGGACCCCGGGACGATGTCGCCCTACCAACATGGCGAAGTGTACGTGACGGAAGATGGAGCCGAGACCGATCTTGATCTCGGGCACTACGAGCGATTCACCGGAACCCCGTGTTCGCGGTCCAGCAACTACACCACCGGTCGCATTTACAGTTCGGTGATTTCGAGGGAACGCGAGGGCGGATATCTGGGGAAGACCGTGCAGGTGATTCCCCACATCACCGATGAAATCAAGAACTTCGTCCAGGAGCGGGCCCGTCATTTCGATCTGACCATCGTGGAGGTGGGCGGCACCGTGGGCGACATCGAATCGCTGCCCTTCATGGAGGCCATCCGTCAGCTGAAGGTGGAACTGGGCCCTCAGAACGCCCTGTGCATGCACGTGACGCTGGTGCCTTACATCACCGCCGCCGGGGAGCTGAAGACGAAGCCCACCCAGCACTCGGTCAAGATGCTGCTGGAGATCGGCATCCAGCCCGACGTCCTTCTGTGCCGCACGGAGCATCCCCTGGAAGACGACCAGCGGGCGAAGATCGCCCTCTTCTGCAACCTGAGCCGTCGCGCGGTCATTGAGGCAAGAGACGTGTCCTGCATCTACGGCCTGCCCGGTGCCCTGAAGAAAGAGGGCCTGGACGAGCTGGTGTGCCGGTTGCTGAACATCTGGTCGCGACCCTCCGACATGTCCGACTGGGACCGCATCGTCGAGCGCATCACGAATCCCGAAAAGGAAGTGCGCATCGGCGTCATCGGCAAATATGTGCACCTGCGGGACGCCTACAAGAGCCTCAACGAGGCCCTCGTCCACGGCGGCATCGCCAACAACTGCCGGGTGAAACTGACGCACATCGACGCGGAGCAGGTGGAGTCCGATGGTGCATCGCCATGCTTCGAACACATCGACGGGCTGCTGATTCCCGGCGGCTTCGGCGAGCGCGGAACCGAAGGAAAAATCTCAGCCATCCGTCATGCGCGGGAAAACGGGGTGCCGTTCTTCGGCATCTGCCTCGGCATGCAGATGGCCGTCATCGAATATGCGCGTCACGTGTGCGGCATCGAGAAGGCGGTTTCCGAGGAATTCGACGAGTGTGCCAGCCATCCGGTGATTCACCTGATGAACGAGCAGAAAGGCGTGACGGACAAGGGAGCCACCATGCGCCTCGGGGCCTGGCCCTGCGTGCTGAAGGACGGCACCGTGGCCCATCGGGTGTATGGCGAAAAAGAAATCAGTGAACGCCACCGCCACCGGTTCGAGGTGAACAACGCTTACCGGGAACAACTCGAAGGGGCGGGACTCGTTCTATCGGGCCTGTCACCGGACGGCCATCTGGTGGAGATGATCGAACTGCCGGGCCATCCCTATTTCGTCGCCTGCCAGTTCCATCCGGAGTTCAAGTCCAGACCCCGGGACCCTCATCCTCTGTTCTCCGCGTTCATCCGGGCCTCCCTCGAGGCCGCCGCCCGCCGGTAACATCGGACCGGACGCCGATCACTCCTGCTTGTCGGTGGCAACTCCGGCATCCAACGAACGATCTGCGGCCCCCTCGGCATAGTAAGCGCCGTACTGGCTGTAGTAGTGGTAGTAATAGCGACCGTATCGCCGGTTCATCAGATCGAGTCCGTTCAGCACGGCGCCGAGGACGGGTGCGTTGATGTCCCGCAGGGTGGAAATCGCATGGCGGGCCGTGTCCCTCGTGGTTTTGAGGCTCTTGAGGATGAGCAGGGTACCGTCCACCATCTTGGACAGGATCGCCGCATCGGTCACCACGCCGATGGGCGGTGAATCGAAAATGACCCGATCATAGCTGGCGGAAATCCGGTTCACCACATCGGCGAACGCGTCTGTGTGCATCAATTCCGAAGGGTTGGGCGGCGTGGGCCCGCAGGGCAGGATGTCCAGGTTGGGAATCGGAGACGGCACAATGGAATCCTCCGGCCCGGATTCCCGCAGGACCATGGTGGACATCCCTCTCACAGGCCGCGGAATGTCAAAGGCCCGATGAATCCGCGGACGCCGCAGGTCCGTGTCCACCAGCAGTACCCGGGATCCCGACTGGGCCATGGCGATGGCCAGATTGCAGGCAAATGTGGTCTTGCCCTCCTGGGGCGAGGGACTCGTCACCAGTATCCGCCGCACCTGGCGTCCGGCGCTCATGAACAGAAGGTTCGTGCGGATGGAGCGCAGGCTCTCGGCCACCTGGCTCTTGGGAAACGCATGGATGTACTGGTCGTAGTTCTGCGGTCGTTTTTCCGCGGGCTCTTCCGGCACCGGCTGTCCCTCCCGTTTCGCGCGGGCCACAACCGCCGCATCGGCTGTGTCGATGGATGGCACGATGCCGAGGAAGGGCACGCCGAGGGCCTCGATGTCGTCCTGGGTCTTGATGGAGCGATCCGCCACTTCGATGAGGATGGCCAGTGCGATGCCCAGAATGGTTCCGATGAGCAGCGCAATGGCCAGATTGAGCAGCACCCGTGGCTTGATGGGCCGGTCGGGAACCACCGCGTGGTCGAGGATGTCCACGTTGTTGACCTGAAGGAACCGGGTGAGCTTGGCCTCTTCCGAACGCCCGGTCAGCAGGCGGTAGACCTGTTCGTTGTTTTCCACCGTTCGGGCCAGATCGTTGTAGTCGCCCTTCTTATCTGCCAGCGCCTGTGCCTGCTTTTCCAGGTCGGACAGGGCGGTCTGCAGACCCGTTTCCGTCAGCTTCGCCTCCTGCAGCTCCGCATCAATGGCGTCGATGACGTTTTTCACTTCCCGGTGAATATCGTCCCGGATGCGCCCCATCCGCGCCTTGATTTCCACCATCTTGGGAAAGTTGTCGCCATAGCGGGCGGACAGCTCCCCGTATTCCTGATTGAGCTCCGTATACTGCTGCTTCAATTGCTGGATAAGGGGGTTGTCGTTCAGGGCGCTGACGGGAATGGCCAGCGGGTCGTCAATGCCGGCCACCGCGGAGACGGCCTTCTTGCGCGACTGGAGCGCGATGCGCCGGGACTTGGCCTCCGTGAGGTTCTGGGCAGCAGTCTGCATCTGGGCAGTGATGTGGCTCTGCCGGTCTTCCAGGGAGATGGACAGGATGTTGTGGTCCTTCTTGAATTTCAGCAGCTCCGTTTCGGATTCCTTTAATTTTGAATTGGCGCCGTCCAGCCGCTCGCCGAGCCAGTCCACTGCCTCCAGGGTGCGGGCGTGCATGTTTTCCAGGTTCAGCCGGACGTAGGAGGTGGCAATGGCATCCGCATACAGTTGGGCCTTTTTCGGGTCCCTGTGATCGATGTGGATATACACCAGGCGGGAATCCTTGACGGGCTCCACGGTCAGCAGCGCCTTCAACTGATCGGCGGCATCCTCTTTTGACACGGGCATTTCTGCGGGCGGCAGCTGCATGAAATCGGCGTTTTCGTGCAGGTTGAACTCCTCCACTACCCGCAGGGCCACCTTGCGACTTTCGATAATTTTATACTGCGTTTCGTAGTACTCGATGTTGGACCAGAAACTGCCGGTGCCCATTTCCACCACGTCTTCCACGTTGTCCCCGAGCACCTGGGGGGCCTGGGTTTCGATGCGCACGGTGGTGGTTGCCCGGTAGATCTTCGTCATGCGGAATGTGACAAATGCCACGAGGCCCAGGGTGACCGCGATGCACAGGAGAATCAGCAGCCACCGCCGCCGGATGATCCGCAGATACTCAATGAGATCGATGCCGTCCATGGCGGCCGCCGCGGTCCCTTCACTCATCGCCGGAGGACTCGTCGATCCGTACTGCCTGTCTGCCAAATCCGATCTCCTCTCCATCGCCCGTTCTGCCGGAATTACGACACGTTACATATCATCGGGCAACACCTTTTTGCCCAACTCCAGAAGCGCCTGTGGCCATCGCGAATCCGTCGGCTGCAGCTGCTGCAATCGACCGGCGGCATCAATGGCGGAATTCCGATCCCCCGCTTCTTTTGCGGTGAAAAACAGCTTTTCCAGCAGCCGCGCATTGTCCGGCACCATGGCGCTGGCCTGCCGGTAGCGGGAAACCGCTGTGTGCCGATCGCCGTTCTTCCTTTCCAGATCCCCTTCCAACTCCACGGCGGCAGCGCTTTCCTTTACGTCTGCAGCAAAGGATCGCAGGTGCCTGGCCCGGGCCACGGCCCGATCGTGAAGGCCCGCCTCCTGACAGGCGAGGGCCAGCTGTCGGTGATATCCCACGTCATTGCCGGCGGCTTCAGCCGCGGACTCCAGGGTGGCGATGGCCTCCTCCAGGCGACCGGCCATTCCCAGAATGGTGGCCCGCAGCTGAATGCCCGCCAGGGACGTCTCCTTTTCGCTGGCCAGGCGTCGGGCCAGCGCCAGGGCACCAATGACGTCGCCCTCCACCGCCAGGCGTCGGGCCTCGCGGATGACGGCCGTCGCAACGGGCGGAGACAGCTTCAGCAGCGCTCGATCCGCCTGTCTCGCATCCTTCCCGCGTCCCTGCTTTTCGAGTTCCCTGGACAGCTGTTCGTAAATCAGCCGCTTCTCCGCGTCCGTGCGGGCCATGGTGGACAGCATCCCGAAACCGGCGCCCGTGGCCACCAGAAAGGCCGCCGCATCGTCCGCGAGGCGTGCGTCCCCCATGGACGCCAGCCGCATTTCCAGCATGCCCTGCTCGAGATATCCGCGCAGCAGCAGAAATCGGCCGATGTACAGATGGGGCCCTCCCGCCGAGGGATTCAGTGCCGACGCCCGTCCCAGCAGGGGCAGCGGATTAACGCCACTGCGCTGAAAGGCATGGACGCCGGCGATGAAAGGCAGGTACCAGTCCGCCGGATGACGGGAAAAGGCCGCCTGCAGTCGATCAGCAGAAAAGTATTCCTCGTCTCCGGCGATCAAGGCCTGTCGGGCAGCGCGACCCTCTTCTTCTGCCGTATGACCGGACACGGTGGTGAACAGCAGGCCGGCCAGCGCCAGGGCCGCCACCGCGGCAACGACCAGCACCGCCCTGGGCAGTCGACGAAACGGATGACCCGCCGGACCGCGTCGTTCAGTCGATGCGGCGACGACCGCGAACAGGGCGACGGCGACCACCGCCACACCGGGAATTTCCAGATTGAAGTCCACCAGGTTGTGCAGGCCGCAGGCCACCAGGGCGGCAATGACGCCGGCGGTGACGCCTCGACGGGGCATCCGCTGCAACCGCCGGCCGATGAGGTAAAGCGGCACGGCGAGGGCAAACAGCCCCACCGGAATGCCCCAGTCCACGATCAGCTGGACCACGGCGTTTTCCGCATGGGTAAAGGTCACGCGGGCCGCCCAGTCGCTGACCAGTGGAAAGGCACTGGCGAACGCACCGCGACCGACACCGGTCAGCGGAAACTGCGCCATGAGCGGCAGCGCTTCGTGGAACATCTCGATTTTCTTTCCATCGCCGTTGGCGAATTCGCCGACAATGGCGTCCTGCGCCGCGAACATGCCCAGGGCCAGGGCACAGGCCAGGGAAAGGGGAATCCACGAAATCGGTTCGGCGGAGGAATCGCCCTCCTTTGCGGAGACCCGGCGCGCCAGCAGGATGGCGACAAACAGGATCTGCGCGGCGACAAAGGCAGCGATGCCTCCCCTGGACAGGGTGAGCAGCAGGGCACCGCCGGTGATGGCGGCCGTGGCGATGAGGCCCAGCCGGTTTCCCCTGGACGAAGAGGAAACCGCCAGTCCGATGGTCACTGTCGTGCACAGGCATAAAAACGCGGCCATGTGGTTTTCATTGATCAGCGGTGCGCTGACCCGATCGCCCTGAAGTCCCTTGTGAAGGGGGTTGTAGAAACCGTACACGCTGTCGAACAGAAAAATCTTGTGAGCGAGGAGGATGGCAGCTGCCACGGCGCCGATAAAGGCCACCAGCCGGAGGATATCCACGCTGTCGTGATGTCTCACCCATTTGGCCGCGGTCCAGTAGACCGCCAGGTAGAGAACCAGCCGGGCCAGTTCCACCAGGGTGGCAGTGGTGTCGATGGTGAGCGGCATGAAGCCGGGTGTGGGCAGGCCGATGGCGTCCTGCGCGGCCTCCCGGAGAGACGCGGCGGAAGGAGACAGGACCCGGACCACCGCCGTCGGCAGAGGAATGAGCTGCAGGAGTGTTGCGGCGACGAGAACGAGCAGGAGAATCCCGGGCAGGTCCAACCGCACCGATCGTCCGGTGGCGAGCATGACATGAAGGCCCGCCGCGATGGCGAGGGCAATTCCCAGGGTGACCGGGTGGACGGCGCCCAGCATCAGCACCGGCAGGCAGAGGGCGGCAGCGAACAGAATTCCGGTAACGGTTGTGCGTTTCAAGTCCGTCCGCCTTTTTACGGGAAGCCGCGGACCTGTCAGTCGGCGGTTTCCGTAGCGCTGTCCCCATCGACGGGCGCATCCGCATCGGGCACGCAGACGCCCCGTTCCGCGTAGCGGCTGTCGATGATGAGGCCGCCCAACTCTACTTCCAGCTCGCCGCCCCGGGCACAGTGATAGGCACCCCGGCAGCCTCCGTCCGTTTTGCAGCGCCGCAGACAGTAGGTGCGGATCCGGTTGGGCTCCAGTTGCTCGTAGAGGGCGCCCGCGTTGTCCGTATCGCCGCCCGCATCCCATTCGGGGGAGGGCGTTACGAATTCCACGCACACCGCTTCTTCGGGACACTGGTCGGGAGAGCAGGTGAGGATGAGGCAGTAGCCGCCGGGTTGACTGTTGTCGCAGATCCGATCACCGTCCGGCGAGCAGTCCACGTCATAGGAGCATCCGTCCCCGATTTTCGCGTTGCAGCCGAGGGCGAACAGTGCCACTCCCATCGAAATCCATCGTTTCATCGAGCGGAACATAGCACAATCATTGCAGGAATAAAGCACCTTTCTGGGCCGTGCGATGTATTGTATGCTGCGTCGTGAAGAGCGCTGCGCAACGCGGGGAGGCATCATGTCCGAAGACGAGAAGAAACCCATGAAGGAAATGCGGATGCGCATCAAGCTGGACGATGCCACGGCGAAGGGTACCTATGCCAACACGTCGTTTGTACACCACAACGAAACCGAATTTGTGCTCGATTTCATTTATGCCGAGCCCGCACGGGGCGAAGGACTGGTCGTATCCCGGGTCATCACCAACCCCCGGGCGGCCAAACAGCTCGCCCTGGGGCTGTCCGCCCTCGTGTCCGGCTACGAAAAAAAATTCGGCGAAATTGCGCTGTCGCGGATGACCCGTCCGGTCGATCCGGGAAATTACAACTAGGAGCGTTCCCGTGCGTTGGTTTGTCCTCGCCATCCTGTCTGCTGTCGTCGGCTGCACTGCCGATCTGGAGCCCGCCTATGACGATTTCCGCGCACAGGTGCCTCCGGTGTGCAAGGACTACTGTGAGGAGAAGGTGGCCTGCGAGCGGGAAAGCGCCACGGGGCCTTCGGACGATGAGGCCTTTGCCGCGGCGGTTCACGAGTGCATCATGCGATGCGGCACACTGGCGGTGGAAGGTGCCTTTGTCTGGCACACGGATCCATCCGGTGAGTTCGAGCGCTACTACGACGAGGGAATCGACGGCGATACGTTGATGGACGGATTCGATTGCCTGTATGCCATGGGTGCCTTCCGGTGCGTACAGGGGACCACCGGCTACATCCACCGCCTGAACCCGCCGGTCCAGTCCATCTGCGTCAGCGCGAATTCCTGCCTGGCCGATTACGGCATCGATTTCAGCCTGTTCTGGGACGCCACAGCCACCGACATCGGCGGCACCTGCGTCCGGGCCGGGTCGGATCACATCGACGCGCTGTTCTTCTGATCGGGTTCAGTAGTCGTCGGGGCCTTCAGCGAAGGGAGGCGGGCCACCGCCCTCATACCCTCCGGAGCTGTCGCCGGGAGCCAGGTTGTCAAAGCGGGTGTATTCGCCGGTAAAGCGCAGTTCAAACGTATCCGTGGGGCCGGAGCGCTGCTTGGCGATGATGATTTCGGCCACGTTTCGCTTGGGGGTCTCCTTGTTGTACACCTCGTCCCGGTACACGAACATGACGATATCCGCATCCTGTTCAATAGCGCCGGACTCGCGCAGATCCGCCATCAGGGGGCGCTTGTCCGGACGGCTTTCCACGCCGCGGTTCAACTGGGACAGGGCGATGACGGGCACATTCAGTTCCTTGGCCAGCATCTTCAGGCCCCGGGTAATCTCCGACACCTGCTGTTCCCGGTTGTCGTTGCGCCGGTTGCTGCCCGACTGCATGAGCTGGATGTAGTCGATCACGATGAGCCCGAGGCCGTGCTGGGCCAGCAGGCGACGGGCCTTGGCGCGGATTTCCATGGGCGTCATGGGCGCCTTGTCGTCCAGGTAGATGGGAACCTTGTTGAGGGCCCCCGCCGCATCCGTCAGACGCCGCCAGTCCGCCGCGTCCAGCATGTTGGGCGTCTTGATCTTGTGGGCGTTCACCCGGCCTTCGCTGGACAACAGGCGCCGGACCAGCTGCTCCGTGGACATTTCCAGGGAAAACACCAGGGCCGGCAGTCCGGTTTTTGCCGCGGCGTTGGCGGCGATGTTCAACGCAAAGGATGTTTTGCCCATGCCCGGTCGTCCCGCCACGATAATGAGGTCCGTGTTCTGCAGTCCCGACGTCAACCGATCGAGGGCCGAAAAGCCGGTGGTCAGCCCCGTCAGCTCCCCCTGCCTCGACGCGGCGAGCTGAAGGTTTTCGAAAGCCTGGGTCAGCACCCGCGAAATGGACACATAGGATTCTCCCACGCGCTTCTGGGCTGCCTCGAAAACCGCCTTCTCCGCCGAATCGAGGTAGTCGTTCGGATCTTCCACATCGCTGAACCCGTCCGCCACCACCTGCTGGGCCGCATAGATCATCCGACGCACCAGTGCCTTCTCGATGACGATTTTCGCATAGTGCTCCACGTTCTTGGAGGTCGCAACAAGCCGGGTCAGCGCACTGATTGCCGTTGCGCCGCCGATCTTTTCCATGTCGCCCCGCTTCTGCAGTTCGTTGCCCAGGGTGACCGGATCGATGGGCAGGCCCGTGCGGGTCAGTTCAATCATCGCCGAAAACAGACGACGGTTCACTTCCACATAAAAATCGTCCTCACTGAGGATGCTCTGCACCTGGAAGAGCGCCTGATTATCGAGCAGAATGCTGGACAGCACGGCGGTTTCTGCTTCGGCACTGTAGGGAGGAACCCTCGCTTCGTTTCGTCCTTCTGGATTATCGCGGGGTGTGGTGATCACTCGTCTCCTCCTCTTTCATGCCTTTCCCATCGCGGGAAAGAAACGGTGGAAACAGATCGGCGGAGAAGCGATCACTGCTTGACGACAGTTACCTTGAATGCGGCGGTCTCGCCACCCGTCAGGCGGGCCTTCACCGTGAACTCTCCCAGAGACTTGATGGGGTCATCGATCACGATGTGACGCTTGTCGATCAGCAGGCTTTCCTTTGCCAGTGCCTTCGCGATGTCGGTGGACGTGACGGAACCGAAGAGGCGATCATTGTCGCCGCTGGGTTTCGAAACAGTCACCGTTACCGCTTCCAGTCGCGCCTTCACCTCCGCCACTGCCGCCTTCGCCGCATCGATGTGCCGTTTGATCATGCGGAGCTTGTGCTCCATTTCCTTGATGTTGCGCGGCGTGGCATAGTCCGCGAGTCCCTGAGGAACCAGATAGTTGCGTCCGAAACCCGGCTTCACATTGACGATGTCACCGGAATGTCCGAGGTTCGCAACGTCTTCTTTCAGAATGACTTTCATTGCATCACCTCCTCAGTTATTTCGGCGCCGTAAACGGCATGAGTGCGATGTTGCGGGCTCGTTTGATGGCAACGCAGAGCTGACGCTGATGCTTGGCGCAGGCGCCCGATATGCGGCGCGGCACGATCTTGCCCCGATCCGACAGAAAATACCGGATGGACTGGGGATCCTTGTAATCGATTCCGAATTCCTTATCAGCGCAGAACTTGCACACGCGACGGCGTCTGCTGGGCTTGCGCGGCTTCTTTCCCGTGGTGGTTCCGTTCATGACGTTCTCCTCTTTCTATCAGTCCTGCTCGTCGTCATCGTCTTTGATGTCGCCGTCGTCCTTCTGTTCAACTACTTCGCGCTCATCGCGGGGCGCTGGGGCCTGTTCTCTGTCCCGATCACTGTCTTCATCGACAATGGGCGGCATGACGGGTTCGGCGGATTCCTCTTCTTCGACAAAAGTCGAAACGAAGGAAATGTCCGTTTCCGCCACGGGCCTGGCCTCCGGATTCACATCTTCATCAATTTTCACGGACAGGAATTTGATAATTGCATCAATGGCCCGGAAATTCCGTTCCAGTTCGTGGACCACATCCTGATATCCGAGATACCGCAGATAAATGTAAATTCCCTTCTGGTGCTTCTTGACCGGATAGGCGAGTCGACGGCGTCCCCAGTTCTCCGCACGCAGAAGCTTTCCCTGCAGGCGGGTGATGATATCCTGACAGCGGGCGGCCACCGAATCGACCACATCGCTCTGGGAATCAGGGTGAAGGATGAAGATGCTTTCGTACTCGCGCGCCCGTTCTCTGGGCAGAACCTGAACCATGTTGTCCTCCTCGTGGGTCCAGCCCCGGAACCACTGTCCGGAGCAAGGAGTGGGTAAAAGGCGACGGCGCGTCCGTCGCGAACGCGCTATCTACATAACCGCCCTGCCGGATGTCAAGGAAATCCGCCGACCGGGACATCCGTTCAGGAGTGATGGAGGACCTCCGCGGGCGCATGGACGCGATCCCGATTCCGCGGGCTGTCGTGGGACGCGAGGAGCACCAAGCCGACGAGGAGCAGTCCGGCGAGGACAACGGCGATGGCGATGGCAACCCACATCATCAGGCGGCTGCGATCCTCCACGGCCCCGGGTGCCAGGGACTCCCTGGGGGTCACGCCCAGAAACGCGGTCTTCGGCAGCTCACCGTCCTCCGCGTAGGTGCGGCGCCAGCCCGGCGGGTCTCCGGCACCGGAATCCCGGACCGGATCCGCCGACGGATCGGCGACGGCCGGTGCGGCGGCCGCCAGATCAACGGTCTCACTTCCTTCCACTCTGGGAATCCGGATGTCCGGCCGGCTGCCGGCCACCTTTTCTTCACCGGCATTGGAATAGCTGTATACGCCGGATCCCCCCTGGATCTTCGTCCGTCGCACCCCACCCGTTTCCTCCGTCCGGACCGTCGCCCCCAGCCGGTGATCCCGCGCGATCCACTCCAGCACATGAAACACCCGCACCGCATCCCGCCGCTCTTCCTCGGGCGGTTCCCCGGTCTTCCGGTCCGATATGCGGATGCCGCCGCAGCGGACCAGGGCGACGATGGCCTGTTCGAGTTCCACCCGATCCTGCTGGTCGCCGATCAGCGTGTCGATTTCCGCCTCGGAAGCACCCGCTGCCATACCTTCCAGCACATCCCGACCGATGCCGGTCAGGGTGGCCGCCACCTCGTGGAACATCGCCCGATCAACCCGGATGCAGCCCGCCAGCTCCGGGCGAGTCGTGTTGACATCCGGCCCCAGCACCCGCAACAGCCGGTTGTGGCAGGATTCCATCAGGCGCTCGAAGGACAGCATCAGATTGCGCGGCCGCGGGGCGGAATCGTGCACCCGGAAGGTCCAGTGGCCGCTGTCCACGGTGAGCAGCTGCAGCAGCGCGTCCGGTCCCGCGTCTTCCCTGCCGTCCACACCTCTGCGGGAACAGGACATCGGCTCGCCCTTCACCATCTCCAGCTCGAACACATTCCAGGAGTCGTTGACGGACAGGCTGCCCGTCAGCTGTGCGTTGACGAATACCCGGATCACCGGCTGGATACCGGTCAACTCCACCCGATCGTTCAGCCGGCGGCCGGCGGCGATCCGCTCCTCAAGCATGCGGATGGGCGTCAGCGCTTCCATCAGCCGCTCGAAGATCTGTTTGACGAGGATCCGCTCCGCCCCGTCCTTCTCCTCCCACCATTTCATGAGCAGGGTCGGCGTCCAGCGCAGCAGCGGATGCCGGTGGAACCGCTTGAACAACCACCACGACGGGTCACCGGGCCGCGCCATTTCGGATATGGCCACATCCGGCGCGAATTTCAACGCTGCCCGGTACCCTTCCTCATCGGCGGCGGTGGAGGAAGCTTTCACCCCGTGTTCCCGCAGTTCCGCCACCAGCTTCTGCCGTCGCCGGGGGGTATCGCCGATGACGAGCACCCGCAGTCCCCGCACCATGGGCAGGATCAGAGAATCGCTGGGCCGTCCTTCGTCGTCCTTCTTCAGATCCCCCCAGGAATCCTCCGGGGATGTCGTGGAACTCTGGTTCTTCAGAAACGCCACTCGTTCTCCCGCATCGACGGCGCCGCGAAACAGCAGCGGTGCCGGTACAGGCCATGTTAGCGGGAATCGCCCCCGCAGACAATCTGTCCCTTCAAATCAAGCAGGGAACCTGATATGACGGTTCACCATGCAACCCGGCGAGAGACGCGCGCAGATTCTCGAACACGCCGCCCGGCTGTTCGGCGATCGGGGTTATCACGAAACCTCCATTTCGGACATCGTCGCTTCCGCTGACGTGGCGCGGGGCACCTTCTACCTGTATTTTGCCAACAAACGACGCCTCTTCGAAGAGCTGGTGGACATCCTCTTCCTGCGGATCCGCAGCTGCATCCAGACCGTGACCACTGATCCCGGGGACCGTTCCCCCCGGGATCAGCTCGTCGACAACCTGGTGCGGGTATTCGCCCTGCTGTGCGAGGAAAAGCACATGCTCTCCATCCTGTTCCGCGGGGCGGTCGGACTGGATCGGGAAGCGGACGATAAACTGCGGGCCTTCTATGCGGAAGTGCTGGGTGCCATCGAAAACTCCCTCACTCTGGGTCGGACCATCGGCATCGTACGGCCGTGCGATACGCATATTGCCGCCACCGTTGCGCTGGGTGCCATCAAGGAAGTGCTGCAGACCCTTCTGACGTCCCCTCCGTCGAGGGACCCGGAACAGGATATCCGCGAATATGCCAACGCCATTCTCGACATCTTCACAAGGGGCGTGGTGATGGACGGGGTGTCCATTCCGTAGATCTGTCCCTCAGAGGGGCCAGATCTCGGAAACCGTGAAATCGACCCAGTACAGATCCGTGCAGTTGGGGATGGCGTCGAGCAGGGCCTGTCCGATGTCGCCCGGCGGATCCGTCAGCTCCTGCCACCAGCTGCGGTCATCCGCATAGCCCACCTGGAAGCCCACGCGGGCGGGCGCGAAGTGCTCTCCCCAGGCGGTGAACTCGTCGACCATATTCTCCAGGCTGCCCAGATCCTGGCTGTCGCTCAGGAACAGGATGCCGTCCCGTTCGGAGGCCGGCATCTTGTCTGTTTCCCAGTGCTTGAGGAACAGCATGTAACCGGGATCCACCGAACGGATCCGCTCCACCCATGCCGCCGCCATCCCGTCGTCGACCGCAACGCCCCACGCTTCCTCGGAGACCCGGTGCCATTCCACGTCCACGCCGAAACCCACCACCGACTCGTGATGCCCGTACTGCGCCAGCACGAGATCAATCAGGTCCAGCATGTCCGCATTACCGGACTCCACCTGCAGCCACACCTTCACGCCCGCCGCATCGAACATGTCGAGGGCGCTCTCGTGCTCATCCTCCTGTGCGAACCGGATCGCATCGTAGTCGGTTCCCGGGCTTTCGAATCCCAGCCGGCACTCGTCATTGGTGATGGTTCCCACAATCCGCACAATCGCCGGCGCCGCGTCGTCGAACCGCGCAGCCATGTCGACGGCCGAATCCCGCCAGTACGCGTCGTCCGCTCCCTCTGGCGCACCGTAACTGGAGTACCGCATTCCCGCAAAGACCGCCGGCGGCGTTTCCGTTTCGGTGTCCGTATCCGTTTCGGTGTCGGCATCCGTATCCGTGTCGGCATCGGTGTCCGTGTCGGTATCTGTGTCCGTGTCGGCATCGGTGTCCGTGTCCGTATCCGCGTCCGTGTCGGCATCGGTGTCCGTGTCCGTATCGGTGCCATCGGAATCCGCCGTGTCATCCTGACACGCAGCGACCCAGCAGCATCCGATCACCAGCAGCGCCCGGCAATAATCCGCCTTACTCATGCTTTTCCTCCTTCGGGGTTGGATGAACCGTTATTCCAGTAAATGACAAGTAGCCGCACCCCCTGTCCCGCGGCTCACGGAACCGCTTCGATGTCGCTCTTTACAAAGACCGGGGGGACGGTAAGATGGCCCATCGATTGGCGAACAGCGAAAGGTAAGCCCGTGAATTCCGATTTTCCTGTCTGTTTTACGTTTGACGATGTCTGGCTGAAACCCTGCTACAGCGAGGTGATGCCCTCCCAGGTGAATATCGAAACCCGCCTCACCCGCGAAATCCGCCTGAACGTGCCCATCCTCAGCGCGGCGATGGACACGGTCACCGAGGCGGACACCGCCATTGCCATGGCCCGGTTCGGCGGCATCGGCATCATCCACAAGAATTTCACGCCCCAGGAACAGGCTGCGGAAGTACGCAAGGTCAAGAAGGCGGAAACCGGCATGATCATCGACCCGCTGGTGGTCCACCCGGACCAGCCCCTTTCCGATGTGCTCGAACTGATGAAGCAGCATCAGGTATCCGGGCTTCCGGTGGTGGCGCCCGGCGGGCGGAAGGTTGTGGGAATCATCACCAACCGGGATGTCCGGTTCGAAACCCGGCTGGACATCAAGGTGTCCGAGATGATGACCCGGAATATCGTCACCGCCAAAGAGCACCTCCCGCCGGAGGAGTGCAAGAAACTGCTGCACCAGCACCGCATCGAAAAACTGCTCATCGTCGACGAAACGGGCGACCTGGCGGGGCTCGTCACCATCCGGGACCTGCAGAAGACGGAGCAGAATCCCAACGCGGTGAAGGATGCGCAGGGCCGTCTGCTGGTGGGCGCGGCCGTCGGCGTGGTGGAGGAGGATCGAAAAAGGCGCGTGGACCTGCTGGTGCACAACGGCGT
>JAKQNG010000294.1 GCA_029565915.1 Deltaproteobacteria bacterium | reverse complement strand
TCCCGGTGTCGGTGTCGGTGTCGGTGTCGGTCCCGGTATCGGTGTCGGTGTCGGTCCCGGTATCGGTGTCGGTGTCGGTTTCGGTCCCGGTGTCGACCGTGTCCGACCCGGTGTCCACGGTTTCGGTCGCGGTATCGACCGTGTCAGATGAAGTATCCCACGTGTCGGATGTGGTATCCCAGGAATCGGACGACGTATCAACCGAATCCGATGCCGAGTCGTCACTGCCGGGATTGCCGGAAACGCACTCGCCGTCCAGACAGACTTCTCCCTGCGCGCACTGGTCATTGTCGAAACAGCTGTTGATGATCGCGGTCCGGTTGCCACAGGAGGCGACGGCCAGGGCACATCCCAGAACGGTGATAAATGTAAGTTGATAATAATGAATGCTCATTGTGTTGATTCCATTTTCGCTACCGGATTGTACCTCATCTGCGAGGTTCAGGAAAGTCACCCGTCCTCATCGCGCCAGCCGGCCGCGCGGGCAATCAGCCGATCCGGGGTGTTTTCAGCGGGATTCTCAATGACCACCGCCAGCAACCGTTCGAGGAGCCGCCCCAGGGAGGGACCGGGCTTCAGCTGCAGGGCGTTCATCAGCATCGCGCCGTCCACGGCCAGTTCGCGCATGTGCAGCGCTGCGTCGGCAATGCGCAGCACCCGATGGCGTTCTTCCAGCTCCCCGGGCCGATCCGGCTCACCATCCATGACATCTGCCCCTGCGACCTGCAGGAGGTCGCGCAGCGACTGTTTCCCCACCCGCGCAGCGTGGCGGCGGACATCCCCATCGGTCCACTCCGGCCGGTAGTCCAGCGGCAGGAAGGACAGAAGATGCCGGGTGTCGCGGACCGTCTGTCGCTCGGTCCAGAACTGTTCCAGCCAGGTCGCCGCATCGCGCGCGTCCAGCAGCAGCGCGGCGAGACGAAGGGACAGGAAAGGCGGTGTCCGATCCACCCGTCGCAGGGTACGGGCCCAGCACGCTCCGCCATCGACGGATCGCAGGAGTTCCGCCAGTCCCGGACACAGATGGACGAGGATTTCCGGGTGTCCCAGCACCGCCAGTCCGCCGGAAGGAGCGACTGCGCCCAGCAGCTTTTTCAGTTCTTCCCTCTTCCGCTCCACGGAGACTCCTGCCAGCCCCACGGCAGCAGGCAGAATCGCGTTCTGCGTGTCCCGGTCCAGCCGATAGCCCAGCGTCGCCGCAAACCGGGCCGCCCGCAGTATGCGCAGCGCGTCCTCGGAAAAACGCGCCGACGGTTCGCCCACGGCCCGCAGGAGACATTCCTGGATATCGGCGCGGCCGTTGAAGGGATCGTGCAGGATGCCCGTTAAAGGGTTGAAGGCAATGGCGTTGACGGTGAAATCCCGCCTTGCCAGGTCGGCATCGATGTCGTCGATGAAGGTGACCGCGTCCGGATGGCGGCCATCGCTGTATCCCCGGTCACAGCGCAGGGTGGTCACCTCGAAGGTATCGCCGTCCGCGACGACCGTCACCGTCCCGTGGGCAATGCCGGTGGGAATCACGCGGCGGAAGAGCGCACTCACCTTCTGCGGCGGAGCTGTCGTGGCCAGATCAAATTCTCCCGGCGACCGGCCCCGCAGCAGATCCCGCACCGCCCCGCCCACCACCCACGCGGTTTCGCCGCTGCCCTGCAGCCGACGGCAGATTTCAACGACTTTTTCGGGAATTTCCAGATTCATGGAACCGGTCAATCGACAACGCGTCAATCCTTTTTCCTGTTCTGCAACTCATGGTATACTGAGCGCCATCCGGCGGCCAGTGCAAACAACGATTCATCTTCGGTGACAACACGGTAGAACATGGAAACCATCGGCACCTACACTCTGTTGCGAAAACTGGCCCACGGCGGCATGGCCGAAATCTTCCTCGCCGCCCGGACGGGTGAAGATACGGGCACCCCGGTGGTCATCAAGTGCATCCTGCCCGAGCTCGCCAACGATCCGCGGTTTGTCGCCATGTTCCTCAACGAGGCCCAGCTCGCTGCCCACATGCATCACCCGGGCATCGTGCAGGTGATGGCGTTCGGCGAAGAAAACGGCCGTCTGTACATGGTCATGGAGTTCGTGGACGGGCTGGACTGCTGGCGCTTTGCGAGACGCTCCGAGAGCTGGGGCGCCGATCACGCGGGCGTGGCCGTCTATATCATCCGCCAGGTGCTCGACGCCCTGTCCTTCGCGCACAACATGCGGGACGTGAACGGGGATCGGCTGATGGTCGTTCACCGGGACCTGTCGCCGTCCAACATCTATCTGTCGCGGAGCGGCCAGGTGAAACTGGGGGATTTCGGCATCGCCCGCGTCGAATCGACCCGCTTCCGGCCCGTGCAGGTCATTCCGAGAGGCAAATTCGGCTACATGGCTCCCGAACAGGTGGAGGGACAACCGGTGGACATGCGCGCCGACATCTATTCGGCGGGGGTGGTACTGTCCGAGCTGCTGATCAGGGAACAGCTGTTTTCGGGCACCAGCCAGCTGTCGGTCATGCTGGACATCCGGGACGGACGCCTCGAAAAGCTGGAACGCCACGCGGGAAAAATCCCCGAAGGACTGCGGCAGGTGCTCGAAGGAGCCCTGGCCCGGGATCCGGCGGATCGCTATCGGACGGCGGCGGAATTCAGTCAGGCGCTGGAGGCCTTCGAGGTCGCCATGGCGCATCCCATCGGGCAGGAAGAATTTGCTGCGCTGGTCGAAAAGGCCATGGACGAGGGCGGACGGCAGGGAAACACCACATCCGACATCAGCGCCATCGCGAAGAACATGGCCGGCGGCGAAGTGCTGGGCATGCAGCTCACCCATCCGGACGGCATCACCAACGTGGACGCCCTGCGCCGCGCAAAGGAGCAAGGAACGCCGATCACCATGGATTTCGAGCAGCAGACGGGACAGGGCAGATACTGGGCCCGGCTGCCCGATCAACCGGCGGTGGGACCCACGTCGTTTGCCCACATCGTCGAACTGATTTACTCCGACCGGATCGGCGAAGACACCTTCGTTTCCAGGGACGGCGTGAACTTCGAACCCGCCGGGGCGTTTCCCGAGCTGGTGCGCCACCTCCCGGTGTACACCCCCGCCACGGAAGACACAGATGTGACGCCGCCCAAAAGACGGGGTGTCCTTGACATTGAACCTCCCTGCCAGGTGCTGCTCACCATCGCCGCATCCGGCGACACGGGCGCCCTGGTCTGCGACAGCAGCGGGCGTCGCAAGGAAATCTATCTGCGCGAGGGCATCGCCGTATATGTGGGCTCCAACGAACCGGGGGAGTTGCTCGGCGAATACCTGGTGGAACACCGGATACTGGAGCGCTCGGAGCTGGAGATGGCGCTGGCCCTGCTGCCCAAGTTCCACGGACACCTGGGGGACACGCTCATCGCCCTCGGCATGCTGACGGCCGTAGAGCTGCTGCAGCACATCAACGGACAGATATCCGAACGACTGGATGATCTGATTACCTGGCAGAACGGCAATTACGAATTCTACGAGGACGTGGAGGTGCGCAAAGGGGTGCTGGAGGTGCAGATCGATCCGATCCGGTTTGTCCGCGAATTTCTGGAATCCCGGCTTTCCACCATCAGCGGTGATCGAATCTTCGCGGAGCTGTCGCCGTATCAGGTGGCACCGACGCCCCTGCGGGATCGGCTGATTGACCGGCTTCACCTGTCTGAACCCCGCAACGGCATCATCCGGGGCCTCACCGGCTGGACGCGCGTGTCCGAACTGATTTTCCTGACCCCCCACGGTCCCGCAGAGGTGGGGAAATCCCTGTTTGTCGCCGTGGAGTCGGGCCTCTGGACCTGTGACGGCCCGTCCATCCCCTGGCACGAATCCCATTACGACCTGTGAACGACGCGACCGCCTTGACAATCAATTTAATAATCATTTAACTGCGGGAACAATCCGCCGGCTGAGGCGTTATCGCAACAATGAGAACCCAATCGTCGACAACCAATCATCGGAGTCAGGTGAAAATGGAGGAAACAGAAATGAAACATGTCTGCAAACTGGTCACTCTCCTGTCCGGTCTGCTGCTGCTCGCGGGCTGCGGTGACAAGGGTAAGGACCAACCACAGGCGGTCACGCAGAAGGTGAGCCTGGACTTCCACATCATGTCGAAGTGTCCCTTCGGTGTGAAGGTGATGGAGGCGGTTACCCCGGTGCTCGAAAAGATGGGGGACAACGTCAATTTCAACGTCTACTACATCGGCCGGGAACAGAACGGCGAGCTGAAGTCCATGCACGGCGAGCCCGAAGTGCAGGGCAACCTGCTGCAGCTCTGCGCCCGGGCGACGGGAGACACTGCAGCCTGGCTCCAGTTCATGAAATGCCAGAACACCGAATGGCGAAAAATTCCCGAAGGATGGGAAACCTGTGCGACGTCAGCAAAGCTGGATGTGGCAAAGATGAAGTCCTGTTACGAAGGCGATCAGGGAAAGAAGCTGCTGTCGGATTCGTTCAAAACCTCGACGCAGAAGAAGGCCAAGGGAAGCCCCACGATTTTCCTGAACGGGCAGGCCTACACGGGCGGACGCACGGAAGACGCCTTTGCCAGGGCCCTGTGTGCGGAATTCAAGGGACAGAAACCGGCCTACTGCGGTGCCATTCCCGAGCCGACGAAAGTGCCCGTGACGGTGGTCACCGACAAGCGCTGCACGGAGCGGACCTGCAATCCCCGGCGGTTCCTCACCTTTGTACGCAACACCTTCGAAGGCGCCGATATCCGGACCATCGACTACGCTGAACCGGAAGGGAAGGCCCTGTACGAGAAATCCGGCGAAAAGTTTCTACCCATCGCGGTCTTTGCCGCAGACGTGGAAAAGGTGGAAGAGGGATTCCACCGCCTGAAGCGGCGCTTCAAAAAACTCGACAGCGGCGAATACGTGTATCCCCTCGGCGATCACGGCCGTCCCCCATGGAATCCCGCCGCGGAAATCTGCTCGGACGGCATCGACAATACGGGCGACGGTGTGGTGGACTGCGACGACGAAACCTGCAAAGGGTCCAAGGATTGTCGCCCGGAAACCCTCAAACGAGTCGATCTGTTTGTCATGAGCCAGTGCCCCTACGGCGTTCGCACCGTGGACGCAGTGGCGCCGGTGCTCGAGCATTTCGGGAAGGACCGCAACCGGTTTGACTTTGTCATGCAATTCATCGGCACGGATCGCGAGGGCAAGCTGTCCTCCATGCACGGTCCACGCGAAGTCGAAGAAGACATGCGGCAGCTCTGCGCGCAGAAGCTCTACGCCAAAAACTACAAGTTCATGGAGTACGTGCAGTGCCGCAACGCGGCGTTCAACGAAAACCACGGGCGCGAAGAGGCAAACGCGTGGGAAACCTGCGCCAAGAACGGTATCGCCGCTGCAGCCATCCGCAAATGCGCGGAAGGTCCCGAAGGGCAGGCCCTGCTGGCCGCGTCGTTCAAGCTGGCCTCTGACACCGGGATGACCGGTTCGCCGAGCTGGTTGCTGAACAACCGCTTCGATATGCGCGCCCGGGCCGCCCAGCAGATCAAGTCGGAGTTCTGCCAGAAGAACGCCGGTGTACCCGGTTGTGACAAGGAACTGGTCCTCGATCCGTCCCTGGCCCAGCAGCCTCCCATTCCCGCTGGTTCCTGCGGTGGTGGCGGTCCTGCACCCGCGCCCCGCAGCGCCATGGGCGCACCGGCAGGTGCCATTCCCGGTCCGCCATCCGGCACACCTCCGCCGCTGCCGGCAAACGCAAAAAAGGCCCCAGCGCCCGCCGCCGTTCAGTAAAACAAATCAGCTTCCTGCAAATTGCCTGTTGTGATGTCGATGGGCGCGTCAATCACCCTGACGGGTGCCTTCTTCCTTTTCCCGCGCAGCGACGAGTGTCTCCACCTCATCGCGCATGGACAGGGAGCCCGGAGACAGATGAAAGTGATGGCCCGTCCTGCCGTCTTCCGTGCGGAAGATGCGGATGAAGGCCAGTTGCCGACCTTTCAATCGCTCTTCATGGCGTGCGAGCAGGGTATATCCCAACGATTCCTGCCCGCTGACCAGAATGAATTCTTTTTCCCGCCACTTGCCGTACAGCACCTTTTCCACATCCATGGTGATGCGCTTTGTCCGGACCCCATCCACATCTTCGCTCTGTTGAACAGATCGGATATTGCCAAGGAGGATGACGTCAGCCAGGTTGGCCCGGGCATTCAATTCCTCCTCCGCATCAAAGCGGAAATTGCCCGACAACGTGGTGAAGCTCTCAATGACGTCGATGCCGTCGTCGAACAGAGTCGCTTCCTTCGGATTCCAGGCCGCGCCCCGGGCCGAACGTTCCGAGGCGCCGCAGGCGGACAGGAATACGATCGTGCAGACAAGGGCGATGGATGAGACGGAAAATGGCATGTGACCTCCGTTGCTGACTTCCGGCCAGGTCTTATCTGAGAATCCGATCCAGAATGGAATCGAGCTCTTCGTAGCTCGTATAGGTGATGGACAGGCGACCTTTTCCGCGGCGATCGGCAATTTCCACGCGGGCGCCCAGTGTTTTTTGAAGGCGTTCGATGAGGCTGCGCACCTGGGGCGATAACACCTTTGTGCCCGCCTTCTTTTTTGTGGGGCTGCCTTCCGCGAGCTGTCGCGCATGGCTTTCCGTCGCCCGCACGGAGAATTGCTTGCGCACGGCAAGTCTGGCCAGTGCTACCATGGCCGGCTCGCTGCCTGCCATCAGGATGGCCCGCGCATGGCCTTCGGTGAGTTCCCGATCGAGAACCATCCGGCGCACGTCCTGAGGCAGCGACAGCAGTCGGATGCTGTTGGAAATGGTGGAGCGATCCCGACCGATGCGGTCTGATAGCTGCGCCTGTGTGTAGTGGTGCTCCTTCAGCAGTCGCTGCATGGCCTCTGCTTCCTCAATGGGATTCAGATCCTCGCGCTGAATGTTTTCGACGAGGGCCATTTCGAAGGCCTGCAGCTCCGTCACGTCCTTGATGACAATGGGCACTTCCTTGAGGCCGGCCAACTGGGCAGCGCGCCACCGCCGTTCACCGGCAATCAGCTCGTAATCTTCACCGGTCCGGCGGACGATCAGCGGCTGGATGATTCCCTGCTCCCGGATGGAGACAACCATCTCGTCCAGAGATTCCTTATCAAAACTGCGCCGGGGCTGATCCGCATCCGGATGGATGCGCGCCACCGGACACATCATGTATTCGCGAGGGCCCGTATCCGGCCGGCGCTCGGCGGTTTTCGCACCGGGAATCAACGCGTCCAGCCCTCGTCCCAGGGCCGGTCGCGTCGGCTTCCTGCTTTTTTCCGCGGTGGTCATGTCACTGTATCGCCAGATATTCCTGCGCAAATTTCAGGTACTGTTGAGATCCCGGAGAACGCACATCGTACAGGAGGGCCGGCTTGCCGAAGGAAGGCGACTCGGACAGTTTCACATTTCTGGGAATAATTGTCTTGAAGACCCGCCCGTCGAAATTTTCCCGGACTTCCTTTTCCACCTGACGCGACAGGTTGTTCCGCTTGTCGTACATGGTGAGAACGATGCCGTCGATAACCAGGTTGCTGTTCAGATCCGAGCGGAGAATACCGATGGTTTCCAGCAGGCGGGCCAGCCCTTCCAGAGCGTAGTACTCGCACTGCAAAGGAACGATGACCGCATCAGCGGCACACAGAGCGTTCAGGGTGAGCATGCCCAGAGAAGGCGGACAATCAATGATAATGAATTCATATTGATCCGTCACCGACCTCATAGCCGTCTTCAACCGCGTGGCCCGATCCTCCGCCTGCACCAACTCCACTTCGGCGCCGGCCAGATCGCGGTGCGCGGGCAGCACATCCAGGAAGTCGAGGGCCGTCGTGACCACCGCATCCTTCGCTTCGCAGTCGCCGATGAGTACGTCGTAGCTGCTGCGCACCATGGTCGAGCTGTCGAGACCAAGGCCGGACGTCGCATTTGCCTGTGGATCGAGATCCACGATCAGAATCGACTTCTCGGCGGCGGCCAGGGACGCGCCCAGATTCACGGCGGTAGTGGTCTTGCCCACGCCGCCTTTCTGATTTGCTATGGAGATGATTCTTGCCATGATTGTGCTCTTCTTGTCGTCAGAGGCGGCGATTCATACACGGGAACGCTGGTGCCTACAACGTTTTTCCGCGCCTGCTTCTGTCCGCAGTTGCCGCATGAAATAAAGGTGACATCGTTTGTGAATCAAAGTCAATGGTCGAAACGGAAACGACAAAAAATGACGCGAAACAAGAATGCAGAAATGGATTTTGCCTGAACGGAATGGGAGTGAATTCAACCTGTGTGAAAAGCGACTGAACGTCATTTTTTATGCACTCGGTTTTGAACGAGATTTGAGTTGACACTGCCATACCCCGGTGATAAATCCCCGTGACTCTTCCGGGCGGGTAGCTCAGCTGG
>JAKQNG010000290.1 GCA_029565915.1 Deltaproteobacteria bacterium | reverse complement strand
TGTCACTGTCGGAATCGCTGTCGCTGTCCGTGTCCGCGCTGCCGCAGTCGCAGGTGCCCCAGACGGCACCGTCCGCAGCGCAGACCTGCGCGCCATCGGGCATTCCGGCGCCGCACACACAGGATTGTGTCGCTCCCGGATCGCAGATCCGATCGCCGCTGTCGCCGGAATTGTCATCGCAGGCCACTGTCAGGAACAGAACAACTGGAAACCAATTTCTGCTTTTCATAAGTACCTCCCTCATTCTGCAAGATTGATATTTCAACTATACGTCTGCTGGCGAATCATCCGCAACCCGTATCTCAACTGTCCGGCATCTGCGGAAGTGACACTTTTCTGCGGGGGCGGTGTTCCATGGTCGAAACGCCTTTTTCAAGGCCGGAAAGAATCGAGGAACCCATGAAAAATTATCTGCTGCTCTCAACAACGCTCCTGCTGCTCACCTGGTCGGGACGGTCCACCTCCGCCGCGGAGACCGCCGTTACCACGCAACCGGCAACCACCGCCGAAACCGTGGAAGAGGACGGCCGGGCGGTGGAGCAGATCCGGGAAGAAGTGGTGCCCGTCGTGCGGGAAAACACCCTGGAGGCCTGCAGCGACGGCGTCGATAACGATGACGATACCTTTGTCGACTGCGCCGATCAGGACTGCGCCATCTATGTTCGTTGCCTGCCGCCACCTCCGCCGGCTGCGGTACCTGCTCCCCCTTCCGTCGAACAAGGGGCCCTGTGCCGGGACGGCAACGACAACGACGGGGACGGCACAGCGGACTGCCACGACAGCGGCTGTGTGGACACCCGGTACTGCCGCTCCATCATGTACGAGCGCCCCGAAAACCCGAAGAAGGCCCCCGGAATGTTCTTTTCTGCGGGCTTCGGCGCCGCCCTGCCCAATTTCAACTGGAAGGACATCCGCGTGGATTCACGCTACGGCAACAACATTCCCTTCGATCCGGATCTCGGCGTCGTTTCCAATTTCCGGATGGGCTTTGCGCCCCTGCCCTGGCTCGGTTTCGGCCTGAATCTGAGCGGCGGCACCACCTTTGCCACCAACCGCGCGGAATTCATGTCCGTGGTGGATACGCCGGATCGCTACAAGTACGACGGCTACAAGGTGTTCGGCCACCTGGGGGGCTTCGTGCGCCTGCAGGTGCCACTGCGCCGGGTGATTCCCTACGTGGATATCCTGGGCGGCTACGGTTTTGCCCGCTACAAATGGCGCGTGTACGACGCGGATACCCACTGGAGCGACATCGACAACGACTGGGATGAACCGCAGGACGACGGGCCGGATTACCACACCCGCTTCGCCCGGGGTGACCATTTCACATTGGCCCTGGAGCCGGGCTTCACCGCTTTTGTCATCCCCAGGACCCTGGGTATCGGCGCGGGCATCTACATCCCCGTGTGGTCGTCGAGCGACCGGGGCATGGACAACCTGGGCATCCTGGTCCACGCCACCTTTACCCCCACCTGGCGCGAACCAAAGCAGCTGAAGGCGCAGTACCGCCATCCGGCCCCCTGATGTTCCAATCCGGCATTTTTGCCACCATTGCTCTTTCCTGATTTGCGCCCGGTTTTTTTCTGCCATTTTCGGCCGGTCGGCGTAAACTGCCTTCCCGATGAAACAGATGCACGGACAGATGTGGCCATGAATCTGGGGATTCCCGAAGCCGCCCGGTTGCTGGCGATTTCAGAGAACACGCTCTATTCGTGGATTCGCGACCGGAAATTTCCTGCCCATCGCGAGCGGCATCAGTACTACGTCAACCGGGTCGAGCTGCTGGAATGGGCGGATGCCAACCATCATCGGGTATTGCCCGAAATTCTGGCATCCCCGGAAGAGCAGGCATCTTCCGATTTGATGGCGGCCATGGAGCGGGGTGGGGTGCATCGGGATGTCCCCGGAAAGGGACGCGAAGAGGTGCTCGAAGCGATTGCCCGCCTGCCCGGCATTCCCGACATCGTCGACCGCGGACTGCTGGTGCAACTGTTGCTGGCCCGCGAAAAACTGTCGACGACCGGTCTGGGCCGGGGGATCGCATTTCCCCATCCGCGGGCGCCCATCATCCTGCGCCGGGACGAGCCCCGTGTTCTCATCTGCTTTCCGGAAATGCCGGTGGATATCGGCGCGGTGGACGGACAGCCGGTGCACACGCTGTTTCTGCTGCTGGCGCCGACGGTCCGGTTGCACCTGCACCTTCTCGCCCACCTCTCCTTTGCGCTGCACGACGAACGGTTGCGGGACATGCTGAAGGCGCGCGCGCAGTCGGATGCCATTTTTGAGCGATTCCGCGCTCTGGAAAAGGAGCATGTCTGAGTGTTGACGGTGCTGATCGGCGCGGTGGCCCTGTTGTGCGTTTCGGCACTGGCGGCGGCCTTCTGTTCACGATGGGAGCGTCTGTGTCTTCTGACCGGAAAGGTCGGCGCCCTCGTTGCCTGCGCGGCAGGAACCGGAGCCGCCGTGTCCGGGATCGTCAGGGGATTGACGCAAGCGGTGGAAACGCCGTTTGCCACTCCGCTCGGACCGCTCCGCGTCAGCATCGATCCGCTGTCGTCCTTTTTTCTGCTGTGTGTGTTTCTGGTGTCAGGGCTCGCGGCGCTGTACGGTATCGGCTATCTGCGCGCCCACGCAGGCCGGCGGAGCCTTGCGGGCCTGTGCGCCTGGTTCAACCTGCTGATCGCATCCATGGCCATGGTGGTTCTGGCAGGGGACGCGGTGCTCTTTTTGTTCAGCTGGGAAATCATGACCGTGTCGTCCTTTTTTCTGGTGGTGTCCGACAGCGACCGGGAAGACGTCCGGAGCGCGGGGATCACGTATCTGGTGGCGTCCCAGTCCGGCGTGATTTTTCTGTTTCTCCTGTTTGTGCTGCTGGCACAGCCCACGGGGCAGTTTGATTTTACAGTCTGGGCGAAGGCCGGGACTTCTTCTCCGGCATGGGCGGGTGTGTGTTTTATCCTTGCGGTGGTGGGCTTCGGCACCAAGGCCGGGCTGTGGCCGGTCCATGTCTGGTTGCCGCAGGCGCATCCGGCCGCACCGACCCATGTGTCGGCATTGATGTCCGGCGTCATGATCAAGCTGGGAATCTATGGCATCCTCCGCACACTGACGTTTCTGGGGCCGGCGCCATCCTGGTGGGGCGTTTCACTGGTGGTGATCGGTGTCGTGTCCGGCGTCCTCGGTGTGCTGCATGCACTGGCGCAGCACGATCTCAAGCGCCTCCTGGCATATCACAGTGTCGAAAACATCGGCATCATCACCATGGGCATCGGCCTCGGCCTCATCGGCCGCAGCGTTCAGATGCCGGCGATTGCCGCCCTCGGATTCGGCGGCGCGCTGCTGCACACGCTGAATCACGGACTCTTCAAGGGGTTGTTGTTTCAGAGCGCCGGAAGCGTGTTGCAGGCCACTTCCGAAAGCAATATCGATCGATTGGGTGGGCTGTCGCGCCGGATGCCGCACACAGCCCTCGCGTTTCTGGTGGGTTCCATCGCCATTTCGGGGCTGCCACCGCTGAACGGATTCATCAGCGAGTGGCTGATTTATCTGGGGGCGTTCCGGGGCGCCGCGGCTTTTTCAACGGGGAACGCGGTGGCGTCACTGCTGCTGCTCAGCTCGCTGGCGCTGATCGGCGGACTGGCGGTCGCCTGTTTTGTAAAGGCATTCCATGTGGTTTTTCTGGGGGAGGCCCGGGCGATTGATCCCGCCGGGGTAAAAGAGGCCGACGGTTTCATGTGCGCGGCCATGTGGACGGGGATGATCCTGTGTGCGGCCATCGGACTGGGCGCGGTTCCCGTCCTCGGGTTTCTGACGCCGGCCATTGCCGGTCTGACCGGAATGCCGATGGCCACTCCCCTCGATGCCGGTCCGGTGAACGGGCTGGTGCTGGCGTCGACGCTGCTGATTGCGCTGGCGGGCGGACTGGCCGGTCTGCGCTGGCTGTTGCTCCGCGGCAGATCCGTCGAAACCGGCGCGACCTGGGGATGCGGCTACCCCCAGCCGACCCCGCGGATGCAGTACACATCGTCGTCCTTTGCGGACCCGGTGATTGAACCGTTCCGCGCGATCTTTCATTCGTCCCGGCACGCCACCGGAATGGTCGGTGTATTTCCTGCCCACGCTTCCCATGAGGATCATCTGGAAGACCGTGCCCAGCGGGTCCTGTTTCCGGCAGTGCGGCTCTTTGCCCGGGCCCTTGCGCATGTTCAGCTCCTGCAGCGCAGCCGGGTCCAGTTGTATCTCGCCTACATCCTCGCCACGCTGGTGCTGCTGCTCGTCTGGTTCATGGCCAGGGGAGGATTCTGATGCGCGACATCCTCATTCACCTGGCCCTGCTGGTGGTTCTGCCGCCGTTCCTCCCGGGATTGATCCAGAAAACGAAGTCCTGGTTTGCCGGACGGCAGGGTCCGCCGCTGCTGCAGCCCTACCGGGATATCTGGAAACTCCTGCGCAAGGGCGCCGTGGTCAGCCGCACCACCACCTGGCTGTTCCGGGCCGGACCCGTCGTCGGGCTGGCGACGGTGATGTGTGCCGGTCTCATTGTGCCATTCCATTGTGCGAAGGCGCCCCTCGGGTTTGAGGGCGATGTCATCGTATTTGCCTATCTGCTGGGACTGGGGCGCTTTTTTACCATGCTGGCCGCCCTGGACACCGGGTCCAGTTTTGAAGGGATGGGCTCCAGCCGGGAAGCAGCGTTTTCCGCCCTCGCCGAGCCCGCACTGTTTCTCGCCCTGGCGATTATCTGTATTCCCGCCGGCAGTGCGTCTTTTCAGGATGCCTGGAGCATGCTCCCGGGCGCCATGCGATTTGCCGTGCACCCCGAAATTCTGGCGGCGGCCATCGCCGTGTTCATTGTCCTTCTGACAGAAAATTCCCGCGTGCCCGTGGACGATCCCAACACGCACCTGGAGCTGACCATGGTGCATGAAGTGATGGTGCTCGATCACGGCGGTCCGGATCTGGCCTTCATCGAAGCGGGAAGTGCGGTGAAGTTTCTGGTGATATCCAGTTTGTTGACGCACATCCTGCTGCCGATTCCCCCGGAGGGCGGATGGGTCGGACTGGCCATCTTTCTGGGCGGAACGCTGGGGCTGACCATTGCTGTGGGCCTGCTGGAATCGCTGATTGCACGGCTGCGGATGGTACGGGTTCCCCAGTTTCTGGTGGCGGCATCCGTGTTTGGTGCGGTGGGCCTGCTGGTGGCGCTTGTCGGAGGTGCGCGATGAGTGCGTATGCCAACCTGCTGCTCGTCATGCTGATGGCAGTCGATCTCTACATGGTGTCGACCACCCGTCTGGACGCCTGTATCCGTGCCTGCATCATTCAGGCGATGATTCTGGCAACGCTGCCGTTCGTGCTCGGCGGCATCCATCCGGACATGGCCTTCAGCGAACAGATGCATTTTGTCATCCTGGCCGGCGCCACCCAGATCGTAAAAGGCGTCGTCATTCCGTGGTTGCTGTTCCGGGCATTGCGAACGCTGTCTTCCAATCGGGAATTCGAACCGTTCATGAGCCTGCATTATTCGCAGCTCATCAACTGCGCCCTGTGCGGCGTCGGGTTCTGGGGCGCGGCGGTTCTGCCCTGGCCGGTGGAGCATCCCCATCCGCTGGCCCTCGGCGTGGCCCTGTCGACGTTGTTGATTGGTTTGTACATGGCCATCAACCGGAAGAAGGCGATTTCGCAGATCCTCGGATATCTCGTGATTGAGAGCGGCCTTTTCGTTGCGGGCTGGGCGCTGCTCAAGCAGCCATCGTCGCTCATGGAGCTGGGCGTCCTGCTGGATCTCCTGGTGGCCGCGATGGTGATGGGCATCCTGGCCACCCGCATGGACGCTGCCGCCGATGACGCAAGGGACGGAAACGGGGGAGGGGACGAATGAACGGTCTCGGCTGGATCCTGATTATTCCTGCGCTGTTTGCGCTGGCGTCACTGGTGATGCCGCGCCCGAGGGCGGTACTCTGGCTGGCGGTCATCGGCAGTTTCATTTCTGCCGCCTGGATGGTGGTGGTCGGGTGGGAGGCATTTGACCATCGCGTCAGCACGTTGCGCCAGCAGATCTTTCTGGATGCGTTGTCGGCCTACCACTGTTTGATTGTCGTCGGTGTGTTTGCGCTGGCGTCGGTGTATGCCTTTTACTATTTCACGTCGTCCGGCAACGCACATCCGTTTGATCGGCGCACGGCCCGTCGGTTCGGTTGCCTGTGGTTCCTTTTTCTGGACAGCATGATTCTGACCCTGGCAGCCAACAATCTGGGCCTCATGTGGGTGGGCATGGAAGCCACCACGATTACATCCGCGTTGCTGGTCTGCCTGGACCCTGACCGCCCGGCAGTCCGCGCCGCGTGGACCTATCTCATGATGTGCTCCGTGGCCATTGCGCTGGCGCTTCTCAGTGTCATCATCGCCTGCGCGGAGGCCCGCATTGTCACCGGAACGGGACAGTCCGTATTCCTGTGGACCGAGCTGTGCGAGCTGGCACCGAAGATGCACAGCGCTCCCGCCCGCCTGGCCTTTGTTTTCGCGCTGGTCGGCTTTGGCACCAAGGCCGGCCTCGCTCCCATGCACGGTTGGCTCCCCGAAGCGCACGGACAGGCGCCGACACCCGTTTCGGCGGTGCTCTCGGGCGTGTTGTTGAACTGCGCGCTCTATTGCATTTCGCGGTTCGTGTCCATTGTCGAGCCCACCAGTCCCGGATGGGCCAACAGCGTGCTCGTTCCCTTCGGCCTGTTTTCCATGGCCGTGGCTGCTGCATTCATCGCCCACGAACGGGACATCAAGCGACTGCTCGCCTATCACAGCGTGGAGCACATGGGCATCATCACGCTGGGACTGGGATTCGCCGCACCTGGCGCGGCGCTGTTCCATACGCTGAACCATTCCGTCTGCAAGATGTTGACGTTCTTCTGCGCCGGCGCGCTGGTGCAGGGATTCGGCACAAGGGACATGGGACGCATGCACCGCACACTCAGGTTTCTGCCCCTTGCCGGTGGTGGATTTCTGGCCGGCGTGCTGGCCCTCATCGGAGCGCCGCCGTTTTCGATTTTCATGAGCGAGCTGTGGATTGCAAAAGCCGGCATTCTGAATGGACACATTCCGGCCGTGGTGGTGTTCATTTCCATTGCCGCGGTGGTATTTGTCTGCGCGTTCCGCCATGCCATCGAAATGACGTGGAGCAGGCCCGACCTGCCGCCTCCCGCCGACGGCACACGGGGAATCAGTGCGGCACTGGTGCTGCTGCCGCTCGCCCTTCTGCTGGTCATCGGCGTCTGGATGCCGGAGCCCCTTCGCCACGCACTCCAGCAGGCGGCGGCCATCATCGGAGAACCCTGATGGCGATACTATCCACACCGTCAACGGGCATTGTGAAGGCTTTCCGGATGGACAACTGTGTGGCAGTTCCCATGGCGGACATTCCCCTCTGTCACGAAGACGACTTCCGCCGTTGTGTGATGCAATGCCACGAAGACGGTGCGCGGCTGGTGGCCCTTTTTATGCCGGAGCCTTCTGAGCTCATGGCGGTCCTCTCCGCTGACGAGTCGGGAGAACTCGCCGTCGTCCGGGCAAAGATCGGAAATTCTTTTTCATCCCTGACGGCGGAACTGCCTTCTGCTCAGGCGTTTGAACGCGAGATACAAGAAGCGCACGGTGTCCGTCCTGAAGGCCATCCGTGGCCCAAACCCCTGCGACGACATGCGGATCTCGAAGAACCGGCGAGCCCCGAATCCGCGCATTCATTTTTTGCGGTGCAGGGCTCCGGCATTCACGAAGTCGCGGTCGGCCCGGTTCATGCCGGCGTAATCGAACCCGGTCATTTCCGTTTTCAGTGTGCGGGAGAAACGGTTCTGCACCTGGAGATTCAACTCGGATACCAGCATCGCGGCGTGGAAGCCGCACTGCGGAACGCCGCACCCGGCAGTCGGATTTCGGTGGCGGAGTCCATTGCCGGAGATACATCCATCGGTCATGGTCTGGCCCATACCGGCGCCATGGAAGCACTGGCCGGCGTTGAACCGCCTCTGCGGGCGCAGGCCCTCATCGGCATTGCCCTGGAGCTGGAGCGCCTGTCCAATCACGTGGGCGATCTGGGCGCCCTGTGCAACGATGTCGCCTTTCTGCCCGGTGCCGCATGGCTGGGAAGAATCCGTGGGGATTTTTTGAATTCGCTGCTGGATTTGTCCGGCAACCGCCTGGGTCGCGGATTTCTATGCCCCGGCGGTATCCGCTTCGATCCGGACGACACCTGCCGCAAATCGATTCTTAAAAAGTTGAATGCGGCGGACAAAGACCTGCAACACGTTCTGGATGTGGTATTCCGGGCGCCCACGGTGGTGTCGCGGTTTGAACAGACTGGAAAACTGTCCCGGGCGCTGGCGGACACCCTCGGACTCGTCGGACCCGCAGCGCGTGCCTGCGGCTGTGATCGGGATGTGCGGCGCGACCATCCATCCGGGATTTTCCGGTTTGCCCAGATTCCTGTCACGGTCAATGACGCCGGAGATGTCATGGCGCGGGCCTTTACGCGGGCCGTGGAGACGCGGCGATCCATGCGTTTTCTGCGCGAGCAGCTCGAACTGCTTCCGCCGGGTCCCATCGCGGTCACGATGCCGGCGCTTCTTCCCGATCACTTTGTCGTATCGCTGACAGAAGGGTGGCGCGGCGAAATTGTCCACATGGCCATGACCGACAGCCGGGGCGCGCTGGTTTTCTACAAGGTCGTGGACCCGTCATTCCACAACTGGCTCGGCCTCGCCATGGCCATGCGGGGACAGCTGATTTCGGATTTTCCGCTGTGCAACAAGAGCTTCAACCTGTCTTACGCGGGGCATGACCTGTGACGAGAGGAGACCGCCCATGACGAACGTTCTGCTGGAGCGCCTGCGGCAGGGAAACCGGACATCGCGGTTTCCCCGGAAAGCACCGGATTTTCCTCCATCGTATCGCGGGCGACCGTTGCTGTTTCCATCCCGGTGCACGTCCGGCTGCCGCGGTTGTGAGGAGGTTTGTCCGACCCGGGCGGTCCACGCAGAACCGCTGCGACTCGATCTGGGGGCGTGCCTGTTCTGCGGGCGATGCGAGGAGGCCTGTCCGGCAGAAGCCATTGTCTTTTCTCCGGATCATCGACTGTCGGTCAGCAAGCGGGAAGATCTGATGCTGTCCGCAGAAAAAGAATTTTCTCTGGCGGGTGCGCTCGATGCGAAAATGAAATCCCTGCTGGGGCGTTCGTTAAAGCTGCGACAGGTGTCCGCCGGCGGCTGCAATGCCTGCGAAGTCGAGGTGGCGGTGCTGGGAATCGTCGTCTACGATCTGGGTCGGTTCGGCATTCAGTATGTCGCCTCGCCCCGCCATGCGGATGGCATTCTCATCACAGGACCGGTAACAAAGAACATGGTCCATGCCCTGCGGGAAACCTATGCCGCTGTGCCGCCGCCGAAACTGGTCATCGCTGTAGGCGCCTGTGCGCTGAGCGGAGGTCTGTTCGCCAATACGGGAGAGACGCTGGCCGGTGTGCCCGATGATATCCGGGTGGACCTCTTCATCCCCGGGTGCCCGCCGCATCCCTTTACGCTGCTGGACGGCTATCTGCGGCTTCTGGGAAAAATCGATCAGAAAATGGACAAGCGATTTCGGGACGCGGTCTCATCCTCACCGGCATCCCGTTGACATCCGCTCTTCGCGTCCGCTGGAAATCCGGTCAGTCCGCTGCAACAAAGGACGGCAGCTCGACCACCCAGGTGTCCACGCTGTCGCCGCCGCTCCAGTCGCTGCCGAAAATCGCCCGCGTGCCGCTGGGACTGCCGGTGACGTGGGGCTCTCCCCAGTAATCCTGCGCCTCCACCGAGCGGTGATGGGCAATCCGGCACACGGTGCCGCCGGGATTTGTGTTGGCGAGCACCAGTTCCTGATGAAGCGGCTCGGCGCCGTCGGCGTCACCGATGATGGACACGAACACCCAGCCGGGTCGTTTGTATATCGGCGCGGAAATGTGGGTCCCCGACGGTGGATAGGGATATCCGGTATCGGGACCGATGATGACCCGCGACGAGCCGTCGGTCATGTCGAAGGTGACAAGGGATCCGACGCCGCTGCCCTCCGGACCTTCGTCGAACTGCACCAGGTTGTACGTGTCGTGGCCGTTTTCCAGCATTCCCAGGCTGCAGTGTTCCCCGTCGCTGGAGAGATCCAGCGTCCGCACCACTGCCATGGTTGCGTCGACGACATCGCCGCCCCAGTAGGCGAGTGTGCCGCTCGCCGAAATGGATGGCGCGAAATCCCGTTCTTCGGATGAGCCGAGAATGGCTCCGTCACTGATCGAATAGATGAATGCGGCATTTGTGCTGTCGCAGTAGAGGCCCAGGCGGTTGGCATCCCAGGAAATCCAGGCGTGGGAATCGGCAGAGACATCGCCGCTGCAGTCGATGGTGTGGACCCGTTCACTGGCATCATCGGACACGCGGTAGCGCATCAGCTGGTTGCCGTCGATCCAGTACAGCAGGTCGGGATCGTCGGTGCTCCAGTACACCTGTTCCAGATCCGGCGGCGAAATGCTCAGATCGCGGATGTATTCGTAGGTCTGTCCGTTGTAGAGGAGGTGGCCGTGATCGACCTGATAGAGGATGAGGTAGGTTTCATCGGCGTTCCAGGCCTGGGCGGGAGAATACATGGGCTTGATGACGCCGGTGCCGCCCACATCCGTGATCCGGCGCAGGGTGGTGCCGAAGTCCGGGTCCGTGATGGCCTCTCCGACGGGTGGCTTCGCAAGGGGAGACATGGGGTGCGGGCCGGTGTCGGTGATCAGCCCTTCACACAGGTCTGTCGAATTGTCGGCGATGCACAGCACGCCGGCGGCGTGATAGTTGTCGTCGCACTGACAGACGGCGGCATTGTCTTCAATGAGGCAGGTGCCGTGGCCCGAACAGGTCACACCCTCGCAGGAGGCCCCGTCCGAATCGGAATCCGTGTCCGCATCGCTGTCGGAATCCGCATCGCTGTCCGTGTCACTGTCCGCGTCCGCATCGCCATTCCCGTCCTCTCCGCAGCCGAAAAGGACCACTGCCATCACCAGCGCCATCATCATTGCCATTCTGACCATCTTTGAAATCGTCATCGCGAGTCTCTCCTTACATTGAAGTCCTGGAGACTTTTCCAGGTCACTTCTCCGTGGCGACGCATTCTACTTTTTCAAAATCCAGATCCTCAAAATAGCTGCAGGTGCCGTTGGCAAACAGCGAGCAGTCAATCTCCCGGCACTGCGTTCCCAGGCAGATCCGCGCGACGTCCCCTTCGCAGGTCTGGGTGAGGGTTGCACTGCCATCGTACAGGCAGGTGATGAAGCCGGGCTGCTCCGGATGTTCACCGCAGGTGGCGCCGGGAACCAGGAATGAGCAACTGCCGCTCCAGTCCATATCCGGATAGCCGTTACGGCAGTAGATGATTTGATCCCCGTCGCAATAATCCCCATCCGCTTTTCCGTCGCAGGGACTGTTCCGGTTCAAACGACACTCGGCCCAGCCGTCACCCTCTGCGCACACCATATTGTAGTTTGAACAGTCTGACCTGGCGATGCCACCATCAGAACAGAACTCCAGCACATTTCCGTCACACCGGCTGACATGTGTCTCATCGTCACACGCCGCTCCGGGTCCTGCACACCACGCCGTGTTTTCATTTTCCACGCACTCGGAGCCGTATGCGGCGCAATCGGTCACAAACCAGTACCCTACGAGCTGGCAGCCAACCTGATGGTCCCCTTCACAGAAATTATTCTCAGTAAAACGGTCACAGGGCGCCTGATTGGAATGCAGGTCACCGCAGGCAAACACTTCCAGACAGGTCTGCGCAGATTTGATGCATTCGATGGAATCCAGATCCCGGTCCCGCTCCAGGGGTACTTCCCAGAAGGGAGAAGAAGCCAGAATGCCAAAGCCCTGGAGCCAGGTGGACAGGTTGCTCGGGTCGTCGTAACAGATGAACGTTTTCACAGCCACCAGCTCCAGATCACCGTCACTGATCACCACCGATTCGGTATGGTCCGCGTCCCCGTCGCCACCGGACACTTCCTGACAGGCTGCCATACACAGCAGCAGACAGACGGATGACATGGCTTTTCCCGGAGATGACATGAATCCTCCTTTGTTCCCGAACGCGACCGTTGACCGCGCCTGCGTTTCCTGCACCATTCTGAATAGCGGAACGACAGTGCAGAAAACGTTCCTGCCCCTGATTGCGGATACGCCGATCCCCTCATTCGGCCGACTCGTTTCTGTCCCCATGGGGAGCATCGTACTGCTCTGTTGGAAATGGTCCAATCCTTTCGTGAAGACGTGAACCAGGGGCAGGGTGGAGGTTTTTCCGGTCAGAGCTGGTCGGGGAACGCGGATTTTTCATCCCTTCTCCCTTCCCGTTGAGGTACCATACCGTCCATGACACAACACAATGAAGAACAACGACCGCGTGCCGTCCTTTGCCGTTTGCTGCCCGGCCTCCTCTTCGGCCTCCTTGCCGTCCTGGCCGGTGCCTGCGACGACGAACCCGCCCAGTCGGGCGGCGTGGGCTATTTCGAGGGCGAGCCGCAGCCCGTGGATCCCACCTGCACCAGCGTACGCCTCACATCCTACGACGCGGGGGACGGCGGGTGGTGCGAGTTTTCCAGTTCCCAGGCGGTGTTGCCCGACTTCGTGCGCGACGGCATGCACCTGGCCATTGCCGAGCCCTGGAACGGTGGTTCCTTTCAGGGTGCATCGGGCGAAGCCTGCGGCGAATGCTGGGAAGTGAGCACCGTGTCCGCCACCGCCATCGTCATGGTGAACAACCTCTGTCCCATCGAGGGCAATCCCCTCTGTTCGGGTGGGCATTTCCATTTTGATCTGTCGCAGCAGGCGGCGGCTGTCCTCGGCGGCGGTGGTCTCGATGAAGCCTCTGCCCGTCGAGTTCCCTGCCCGGTGGAAGGCAATATTCACGCGCAGGTAAACGACTCCAACGAGTGGGGGTATCTGCGCTTCGCGGTGATCAACCATCGGATTCCCGTTCGCGCGGTGGAGGTGGGTGCCTCTCCCGACGGTCCATTCGTGGCCGCAGAGCGGAGCGGCGGTGCCATGCACGTGCTGGAAGGACCCACACCCGACCAGGGCGACGGCATCTGGTTCCGCCTGACCAGCGCCATGGGCGAAACCGTTACGGCCACATTGCCTGTGCCGTACATGTCCTCCGGCGGCAGCGCGTGGGATCTCGGCGTGCAGTTCGCGCAGCTCTACAACGAAGACGAGGACTGTGACTACGCGCCGCCCGCGGATGTCTACGATGACGACTGGGGCGGTATCGAAGGGGTCACCTGGCAACCGAATCCCTGGGGCGATGGCGCCTCTGTCAGGGAAATCGACAGCGGCTGCGCGGACGACTCCGCCTCCTGCCTGCGGGTGACCCTCGGACCCTGGGCGGGTTCCCATTTCTACTACCGGCAGTCGTTTCCCGTCGCCACCTTCAGTGGGTTGTCCGTCCGGATGAAGGGCATCGACGCGGGAGAAATCACCGTCTTTGCCAGCGGCGACGACGGCTCCTGCGAAGGGCAGACCGCCTCGCTTTCCGACGGCGGATGGGTAACGTTCGACATTCCCCTGGCCACGGCGTGCGCCGGCATTTCTTCACTCCACACGGTGACCGTCACCAACGGCTCGGACCGTTCGGAGTTCCTCATGGACGACATTCTGTTCGATTGAAAAAGGGAAGGGAGCGGCGGTTACTCGCTGAACTGCTTTTCTTCCTGCTCCTGCTCTTCCTTGCATTTGATGCACATGGTCGTTTCCGGACGGGCTTCGAGGCGTTTGGGGCTGATTTCCTCCCCGCAGTTTTCGCAGATGCCGAATTCGCCGGCTTCGATTTTTTTCAGGGCCTCATCGATTTTGGACAGGAACGTCCGCTCCCGGCCGCGCAGACGGAACTGAAAGGACTGCAGATACTCGCTGGACGCGAGGTCCATTTCGTCGGGCAGATCGGCCACATCCAGAGCCATGTCCCCTTCCAGGGTCTGGATGGCGTTGCCGAGGATCTTCTCTTTCTTGTCCAGCAGGATTTCCTTGAATTTCTCGAGTTCTTTTTTCTTCATTTCGTACCGCTTCTCGCCGCCTGTGGCTTCCAGTCCTTTCGTAAAGGGGTGGAGGTTACATTTGCGTCCGGGGCCTATCAAGGGCACCCGGGGTAAGTGGATAATGTACGTCAATTAGAATTCTTCGGCAAGGCGAACGTGCCCTCCCGCAGGAATCTCCACCACTTTGATTCGGCGCAGGCCCTGATCGCGGTTTTCCATGAGCACCCGGTGGGTGCCGGCGGCAATGGGGTAGTTGTTCACCGGCGTGCTGCCGATGTTGATGCCGTCCACGGAAACAACGGTCGAAGGGGTGCTGACAACCGACAGAAACCCGTCGGACGAGAGCGTGGGTGGATCTACGGGAATCGGCGGGTCCGGCGGAACCGGCGTCGGGGAAACCGGTACATCTCCGTCCAGGGGGGTGAGGATCTGGGTGAAAACGACAGGCCCCGATGACGCGGGGGCCAGCACGATACGACGCGCGGTCCGGTAACCATCCAGCTGCAGGGTGATTTCCCATGGACCCGGCGTGGACAGGGAGAGGCCGGCGGGAGTCCGCCCCTGATCGACGACGGCGCCACTTCCCGGCCTGGCCACGGATACCCGCGCTCCTTGTGGAACCGAGTTCACCTGAACGGCAAAGGACCCGGCGGGCGGAGGAGGCGGCGGCGG
>JAKQNG010000268.1 GCA_029565915.1 Deltaproteobacteria bacterium | reverse complement strand
TATGAGACGGCCCCCCTCTCCAGCGTGGCCATCGCCGCGCGTCCCATGCCGAAGGACATGTTCACCGAAAACGGCATGTTCGTCACAAAGAAATATCTCGACTACGCCCGTCCCCTCATCGGCGACCTGCCCGTGTTTTCCACGCTGGATTTCCGGAAGAATAAATAGGCACCGGTTCGATATCCGCTCTGGCGCGTCGGTGAAAATATTTGAAGAAAGGCCGTCCTGCGTGCCATTGTCGCCGTGCACGCCGGGCGTGCCCGAAAAAAGGAAGGCTGACCATGCAACGTGTATTCCCGCTTCATCTGCTCGCGCTGCTGCTGTGTGCCTGCGGCATGGAGGACGATGATCGCTGCGGCGATGACTATGTCTTCGTAAACAACACCTGTGTCGCTCCGGCCGACTCGGAAACCGCCGATACGGATTCCGGACCGGTCCTCGACACCTCCATCGACGTGGACGGCTTCGGCCTCGCCTGCGTCGACCATGGGGACTGCGAAGGCCACGAGGCGGACTACTGCGCCATGATGCCCGGCGAAACGACCGGAGGCTGTCTGGTGTCCAACTGCACGCCCTCCCCGGATGACTGCCCCTACCCCCTGCGCTGCTGTGCGTTTCCCGAAACCCTGGGCATGCCATCCCTGTGCCTGCCGCAGGAACAGTACGACACCTATGCATCCTTCTGCGCGGGAGGAAAATAAATGATTCCATTCAAACGATATCTGGCGGCGATGGCACTGGTCCTGATGGTATCTCCAACGGTGTCCGCGGAGGACGGCGACACAGCGGCGCCGGCCGTTGAATCCGCACCGGACGTTGCAGCGACACAGACGACGGCATCCACGGAAGCGCTGGAACAGCAGCTCGCGGCCCAGCAGGCGCAGATCGCGGCGCTGACCGGAGAACTCGGGGCCGTGAAGACACGCATGGATGCCGCGGAGGAAGCCGCTGCGCAAAAAGAGCTGGAAGCCGCCGCCGAGGCCTTCCGTCCGTCCCTGGAGGTGTATGGATTTCTGACGGCCTATTTCCAGAAAGTCTGGATTCCCGAAGACTCCGTGCTGCGCGGGGCCATGCTGAGCCGGTCGTATTTTTCCCTCAACGACCTGAACGTGTATTTTTCAAGCCAGCTCTCCCCGTCGTTCAGCGCTCTGGTGGAGCTGGGCTTCACCTTCATGCCCAACGGCGCCGACGCCACGGTCATTCCGTACTCGCGGTACAACACGACGGTGGCGGACCTGCGCACTTCCAGGCAGGTCACCCTGGGCGGTGTCTTCATCGAGCGGGCACAGGCCACCTGGCAGCCGAGGGACTTCTTCGGCATCACGGCGGGCCGGTTCTTCACGCCCTACGGCATCTGGAATCTGGATCACGGCCCCACGGTGGTGCTCACCCCGCGCCTGCCCTACCTGATCCTCCGGGAAGCCCTGCCCATGGCCCAGACCGGTGTGATGATCCACGGCAGCTTCTTTTCAAAGCGCTACTTCCGCTTCGAATATGCGCTCACCCTCTCCAATGGCCGCGGGCCCACGGAAGCCGCCTTCGACATCAACGAAAACAAGGCTGTCGGCCTGCGCCTGAAAGCCGTGTTCAAAAAGGACGACATGGTTGCCCATCTGGGCGGCTACGGTTTCTACGGCACGGTCAGCGACACGGAAAAGGTGTTTGATCCGACGACCGTCGCGTTCCGCCTGCGGGACAGGGAGCGCTATTCCGAGCTGGTGGGTGCCCTGGATTTTTCCCTGCGGGTCAAGGGGCTGCAGTTCCAGACCGAATTCGTCCGTTCGATCACCCGTTACTCCCTGCGGCCCGTGGAGCTGATTCCGGAGGTGAACATCGAAATGCCCGGCCAGTACCAGCCCGATTTCTACCAGTGGGACTTCTACGGCCTGCTGGGCTGGGAATTCGCGGTTTACGCACAGGAGCGGGAAATGTTCCTCACGCCCTGGTTCATGCTGGAGCGCTCCGTCTTCGACGACACCTATCCGGACATGAACCTGTTCATGTACAGCCTCGGCCTCACGTTCCGCCCGGCGTCCTTCGTGTCGTGGAAGCTGGCGGGCATGCTGCTCAACTTTCCCGAATCCGACATCATTCACGGCAATACCATGGGCCTGCAGACCCAGCTCGCCGTGGCGTTCTGAACCACCCGGTAACTAAATTGACCGTCCGGTATGGGCGTGGTACGTTTACTTCGTTTTTCCGGAGGTCAACCCATGCGTATCATCGAAACAGAACAGGCGGCGAGGCGGCTGGCGCGGGCGATTGCATCCGACCTGTCGCTGTACAACGAGGAAAAAATCCTCGAAGGCCTGCAGGCGGACAATCTCTACGAAATCCTGTCTGAAGAAATCGAAGAAGGGCGCGGCCTTTACAACAGCCGCGTGATTCCCGAACTGCAGAATCAGTTCTATTACGACAAGGCCATCATCGACCTCCTCATCAAGTCCAAGGGCCACATCAAGTGCAAGCTCTGGTAGCGCCGTGACAGACCGCTCCGGCGACGATTTTTCCGACAGTGGACAATGGGTGGTCAGCGCGGACGAGGACGGTCAGCGGCTGGACCTCTTTTTGCGCGACAGAGACATCGAACCCACGCGCAGTCAGCTGAAACAGTTCATCGAGGACGGGCTGGTGACCGTGGACGGCGCGGTGACGATCCGTCCGTCAAAGAAGCTGAAGGCCGGACAGTTTGTCATGCTGATCATTCCCCCGCCGAAACCGTTGAATGCGGCCGCGGAGGAAATGGCGCTGGATATCCGCTACGAGGATGGCGAGGTGATTGTGCTGAACAAGCCGAGGGGACTGGTGGTGCATCCGGCTCCCGGCCATCCCGGCGGCACCCTGGTGAATGGACTGGTGCACCGCTTCGCCATCTGCGCGGGCGCTCCCCTGCGGCCCGGGCTGGTGCACCGCCTGGATCGGGACACCTCCGGGCTCATGGTGGTGGCGCGCACGGAACAGGCCCTGCGCCATCTGGTGCTGCAGTTTCAGGAACACTCGGTGGATCGGCGCTACGTGGCCCTGGTCGCCGGCACCCCGCCGTCCCGCCTCGAAATAGACACCTTTCACGGCCGTCGTCCCAATGATCGCATCCGGTTCACATCGAAGGTGTCCGCGGGAAAGAGGGCCCGCAGCACCGTGGAAACCCTCGAAACGTTTGCCGGTGCGGCGCTCATCCGGGTGACCCTCCACACGGGTCGGACCCATCAGGTGCGTGTGCACTGCTTCGACAGCGGATTTCCCGTTCTGGGCGATCCCCTGTATCCGCCGCGCCACATGTCCCCCGGCCTGCGGGACATCCACGAATTTCTGAACGGACAGGCGCTCCACGCAGAGCTGCTGGGGTTTACCCATCCGATCACGGGGCAGCGGCTGCATTTCGAAGCGCCGCCGCCGGAGGCATTCCAGGAAGCCCTGGCGCGGATACGTCGTCTTCAGTAATTCTTTTGCGGTTCTGGCATATGGCTTGCACAGCAAGCAGCCGACGACGATGCAGTGGTGTTGAAAACGCATCGGCTGCCCGACAGGACGGGCTCCATGGCCACGCAGGGTCGTTTGCAGTTAATGAAAAAGTATACATTTTGCAACGAAGACTGTTGCATAAAAGATACAGTGTGAAAAACGCGCAGTATCAGGTGGTGGCAGAATGAAACGAGCAATTGTCCTGGCAGATGAACGCAGCAAACGGATCGTCAATGGTTCCGGACACATGAAGGCCCTGGCAAAGGTGGGCGGACTGCCTCTCATCATCCGCAACCTGCGAACGCTCCATGCGGCCGGCATCGAAGAGGCCGTCGTGGTGACCGGATACGGTGCCGAGAAAGTGCGGCATGCCCTTTCCAGCTATCACATCGACATTCCGGTGACCGTCGTGCACAACGAAAACTGGGAGCACGGCAGCGCCCATTCCGTCCTGGCCGCGGCCGGCTGGATCAACCAGCCCGTGGTGCTCGTGCCGTCGGATCACCTGTATCCGCCATCCCTCATCCGGCGAATCATCAATTCCCCTGCTCCCGTGGATTCCGTGGTGCTGGCGGTGGACCGCCGCGTGGACGACGTGTTTGACGTCGACGAGTGTCTGAAGGTGCGTCTGGAAGGCAGCATGATTACCGAAATCGGCATGAGCGTCACGCGGACGGACGGCGTGTGTCCGGGAATCGTCCGCATCTCGCCGATCCTCGTGGACAAGCTGACGCAGATTCTCGAAGACGTTGAAATTTCCCTCATGGATGCCCTGCGCTCCATGGCCCGGCGAGGCCGGTTGCGCATGCTCGACGTGGAGAACGTGCGCTGGATCAGCATCTCCAGCCCCCAGGCGCGGCGTTACGCGGAGCTGCTCCTGCAGCTTCACGGCGATACGCTGGAAACCAGCTACGACGGAGAGCACGCGATGCTCCTGAACCCCGGGCCCGTTACCACCACACCCCGGGTGAAGGCGGCGGTGGGGGCGCGGGACATGTGCCACCGGGAGCCGATTTTCTCCAGCCTGCTCGATTCCCTGCAGCGCAAGCTCCGGGTGGTCTTCGATGCGGCGCCGGAGCACGATGTGCTCGTGGTCACCTCCTCGGGAACCGGGGCCATGGAATCGGCCATCAGCACCTTCATGCCGTCAAACAAAAAACTCATGGTGCTGGCCAACGGGGCGTTCGGTGAGCGTCTGGCGGAAATCGCCGGGGTGTATGGCATTGAGGTCGTCTTCGTGCAGATGCCCTGGGGGGCGCCGTTGCCCCTCGGTCAGATCGAACAACGACTGGCGGCAGATCCCGACATCGCCATGGTGGGAATGATCCATCATGAAACCTCCATGGCAGTGCTCAACCCCATCCATGAAGTGGGCGCCATCGTTCGACGGCACAACCGGCTCCTCGTCGTGGACGCGGTGTCCAGCCTCGGCGCAGAAGAACTGAGTGTTGTCAGCGACAATATTGACGTGTGTGTATCGAGCGCCAACAAATGTCTTCACGCGTTTTCCGGCGTGGCGGCG
>JAKQNG010000267.1 GCA_029565915.1 Deltaproteobacteria bacterium | reverse complement strand
TCTCCACCCTGTTCGACAGCGGAACATCCCTGCTGCTGGCCCCTGTGCTCATCAACGGCGCCCTGCTGGTCACCTTCGGCCTGACGCTGAAAAGCGGCCCTTCCATGATTGAACGATTCGCCTCGCTGAAGGAAAAGAACATCACCCCGCGCATTTCGCGCTACTGTTATCGCGTCACCGTTGTGTGGTGTGTCTTCTTTGCCCTGAATGGCGCCGTCTCCGCGGCAACGGTTTTCTGGACGCCCCGAGAATACTGGGTTCTCTACAACGGTCTAATCAGTTACATATTGATTGCCATGCTGCTCATTGGCGAGGTGATGGTACGAAAAAGGGTGGCGGCACGGGAAAAGCGAATCGAAACGGACCACGCGCCATGAAACGATGCCTACTTGCCATACTGCTCCTTCTCCTTCCCGGGACAACCGCCTTCTGTGCGGAGGATGCTTTCGGCCCGCCCCTCGACAACCGCAACGAAGCCGCCTTTGCGAAGGTCATCCATTCGTTGAAAATCAGGCATCCGTTGACGGTTTCGTTTGTGCAGGAAAAACAGATCGCAGCCCTCGGCCGGCCCCTTGTGTCCAGCGGCGTCATGCACATTGCGCAAGGCGGTGTGTGCTGGTTGACCGAAAAGCCCCTGCGGTCGGCCATGTCCCTCTCCCCGGAGGGAATTGCCCACCGATCCGCCGGCGGTTCGACCGAATTCCGCAGCGCAGAGGATCATGCGGAAATCCGCTACTTCTCAAAAATCATGATGGCTCTCTTCCTGGCCCGTCGGGAGGTGCTGGAAGACGAATTTCACGTGTTCTTCAAAAAAGGCGCCAACGGCTGGCAGATCGGCCTGCGTCCCGATCGCCGGATGGTGGCAAAGCTGCTCAAAGGCATTCTGATTGAGGGCGACGAAAAGGTCTCGCGCGTCACGATCCTCGAAGCCAACGGCGACCGTACCGCCATTTCCTTTGAACCCGCCAACCACCGGCAGATGACCCTTGCAGACTGTGTTCCATAGATTTCAGAAACCGCTGGTTGTCCTGTGGACTGTCCTCGCCACGGGGATGGTGCTGTGGTCTGCCATCCTCGTCGTCCGGGGGGCGTCGATTGGCACCAGCGTTTTCGAACTGATTCCACAGACCGAAGTCGACGAAACAACCCGGGCGGCTTATGACCGCTTCGCCCATCGCCTCGGCGGACGGATTGTCATGCTCGTTTCGGGCCCTGATGCCGCGTCTGCCGGATCGGCGGCGGACTTCATTGCGGCGCGGATGGCGCGCTCGGGCCTGTTCGAAGAATCGATGAGCGCGCTGGACGAACGCACACAGAAAGACTTTTACCAGCTGTTCTTTCCCGTGCGATGGCAGGTTCTCAACGCCGAAAACGAACGGTTGGCCGCCCGCGGCGATGTCGACGGACTCGTCAAAAAATCGCTTCACCGACTCTATCAGCCGGTGCTCGGCGTGCCCGGCGAACTGCTGGTACAGGATCCGTTTTTCCTGTTTGCCGACTACGCCATCTCCCTGCCCGGTCGGGCCGAAGGTTTCATGCCCGTGGACGGCCGGCTGATGATGGAAAAGGACGGCCGGTTCCACTCGCTTGTCACTGCGGTTGGAAAAGGCGATTCCTTCGGCGGTGCCGCGGCCGACAGGATGGTCGACACCATCGAACGCGCATCCACTGCCGCACGGAAGCAATGGGTCGGAACGGAGGTGCGCTGGACCGGTATGGTCAAATATGCCGCCGACGCGGCCCGGTCGGCCCAGAGTGAGGTTTCCATTATCGGCACCGGCTCGATAGTCGGCATCCTGCTGCTGATGCTCCTGTCGTTCCGCTCCCTGCGGGAATCCCTGCTGAGCCTCATCCCCATCCTCGTCGGCCTGTCCTCCGGCTTTGTGATCACCGGGCTGGTCTTTACGCGGATCCACGTCATCACGCTGGTCTTCGGTTCCAGTCTGGTGGGGGTATGCATCGATTACAGCGTGCACTATTTTACCCATGCGCGAAGCATGTCGTCCGGCGTTCGGTCGGCCGTACTGAACGCCATTCTGCCGGGCCTCACCATGGGCCTGGTCACGAGTGTCATTGGATACGCGGCCCTGGCGGTGGCGCCGTTTCCGGGACTGCAGCAGATGGCCCTGTTCGGCTCCGTGGGACTCGTTGGCGCTTTTTTTTCCGTGGTGGCGTGGTTTCCATTCCTGTACCCGAACCGGATGATGACGTTCACGCCCATGATCGCCCGGCTCTCCGCCGCCTTTGCCCGTCGCATCGGCGGCCGCGTACTGCTGGGGGCAGCCCTCCTTGGCATCGTCTTCATCCCCGGCGTAACGCAACTTCGCGCCGATGACGACATCCGCCTGCTGCGACCGGAAAACCGCGCCCTGTCCCTCGAAGAAAAAGAAATCACCCACCTGCTGGGAGCCGTCGATCGCAGCCGGTTCATCATCGTGGAAGGCCCGGACGAAACCCGACTGGCCGAAAACGAACGTCGCCTGACAGACCGACTGGATGCCCTGATCGAAGACGGCGCCCTCGGCGGCTACATGGCCCTGACCCGGGTGATTCCGCCTCTCTCTGTCCAGCAGCGCAATTTCGATTTCATGAAAAAGGTCATGGGCACTCCTTCCGCACAGGACTACTTCACAGCCATGGGCCTGAACGACAACGATCGGAAGCGGTTGGAAACGGGTCTGCCGTTTTCGCCATTGTTCGTTTCCCGGGCGGTCGCGAGATCGGCCATGTCGCCATACCGGATGATGTGGCTCGGTGCCATTGGCGACCGGGTGGCCTCCGTGGTCATGCTGGAGGACATTCAAAATGCACCGGCCGTTGCGAAGGTGGCTAACGGCACCGGATTTTCCCATTACGTGGACAAGGTGGCAGAAGTGTCGTCACTGTTTGCCCGCTACCGGGTGGTATCCACCTGGCTGATGGCCGCCGCCTTTGCACTCATCTGCGCGTTCGTCCTGTTCCGCTACGGTCCCCGCAGAGGGGTGCGCATCATGGCACTGCCCGCGCTGACGACGATATTCATTCTGGGAACCATCGGCTTTCTGGGCATCCACGTGAACATTTTTACCTTCCTGGGACTGCTGCTGGTACTTGCCACCGGCATCGACTACACGCTGTTCTTTGCGGAATCCCACAATGACCAGGGACCAACGGCATTTTCCGTAACGCTCTGCGCGCTGACCACCGTGCTGTCCTTCGGCCTTCTGGCGCTGAGCAGCACACCAGCCCTCACCCATCTGGGGGGCGTGATGCTTGCCGGCATCATCCTGTCGGCGCTGCTGTCCCCCCTGGCCAAAACGGATTCGTAGGATGAACGCGGTTGCTGCCACCCTGTCCCGCTGGGGCCGGATACTTGCCACCGGCTGGAGTTTTCTGTTTTTCATGATCTGGGGGTTCAGCCTGGGCATTGCCTTGTATCCGGTGCTGCGCATCCGCTTCGGCCGCACGCGGCGCGCCCGCGAAGCGTTCATGGGCCACATGCGATGGACCTGGAAGCTGTTTGTCCGCATGATGGAAAGCATCCGGGCCTTCGACCGCATTGAAATAAAAGGACTGGATCGCTTCGCGCAGGATCGCGCGTGCCTGCTGGTGGCCAATCACGTCACCCTGGTGGATATCGTCGCTTTCGGCACCGCTGTCCGCAATTTCAACTGCGTGGTGCGGACCGGCCTGTGGAACCACCGGTGGTTCGGGCTGGTGGTCCGGGCCTGCGATTTCGTTCCCAACGTGGGCAGCGAAGCATTCATCGACCGGTGCCGCGAAGGATTTGCGCAAAACCGCCCGCTCATCATCTTTCCCCAGGGCGAGCGGACACCGCCCCACCTGCCCCTGTCGTTTGCCAGGGGCGCCGCCCAGATTGCCGCACGGACCGGTGTGCCGATTGTTCCCGTGCTGATCACATGCGACCCGCCCGCCCTGATGAAGGGACAGCCCTGGTATGCCGTGCCGTCGCGGGCACCCCGCCTGGTGCTGGATTTTCAGGAACCCCTGACGATTCCGGAGGCAATTGCCGCGGAGCCGTCCATGCCCTTGAAAGTGCGGGCCCTCAATGCGTTTCTGGAAGAGTATTTCCGCTCGCAGCTCAGGGCGTAACGAAGTAGTGGGCGGTCAGGTTGTGAAGCGTCGGCTTGACAGCCGGGTAGTTCCAGCTGGTGAGCTGGGCCTTCACGCGGATAGTCTGGCCCGGCTTCGGCGGATCAATCACGGCAACGCCTGATTCATTGTTGTCTCTGGTGTTGGTGAGGAAAGTCCAACCCGGACCGTCATCGAGCTGATAGTAGAGTTCGATGTTTGTTCCTTCCGGCGTGTCCGTATACCAGCGGATCCAGTCCCAGTTCACCGTGCCCGCCAGCACTGCCGGCGTGGATTCCCATGTCACCACCGGTCCGGAGTTGCACTTGAAAACGCCGGTCCAGTCCGAACTGTAGCCATAGGGCCAGCTGTCGTCCGGAATGTCGGCATCGCCGAACTGCATGTGGGAATCGTCCGTCATGTCAATCCATGTCAGGTTCTGGGACTGACGATTGAGTGCATAGATGGTGCCGTTCGCATCCACGGTAGTGCCCCGGGGACCGACCATGTTTTCGCCGTACAGCGTACTCCAGGTGCTGAAATTGTAGTCCTTCAGGATCGTCGGCGGGTTGGTTGTCGGATCAAGAACGACAACCCGGTTACCGCCGTCCTCCATTCCCAGATGCACGGTTCCATCCTTCGGAGAAACGATGACGCCATTTGCGAAATCGGGAATGGTGGAGACATTTTCAACAGCGCCCGTCGCACCGTTCAGCATGGCGGCATTCGTGTTGCCGACCCACACACCGCCGTTGCCGTCCGCGGCGATGCCGTAGCAGCCGCGTGCGGTGGACCAAACCAGATCGAGGTTGAAATCATATTTGGCCACGGTCGCATTCCAGTAATGACAGGCGTAGATGCCGGTTTCATCGACAGAAATGCCATACACCGCCAGGGTACTGGACTGGTCCAGGATGGCACCGGTTGCCGGATCAATTTCAAAGAGACCACCTGCATCAAACGAACAGGCAGCATAAAGACGGCCCATCGGGCTCACCGCCACACCCCGCGCCTGACCGCAGGCCGGGAGCTGAGTACTCCAGATCAGGATGCCGTCCCTGCTGTGCTTCTGGATCTTCCCGTCGTTGCGGCAGGTAACCAGCACGTCGCCGGCCCCGTCTACCATAATCCGACTGGGATTCTGGCAGGTATCAAAGATGGTGAGCAGCGGCGGCGCCGCCGGAGGAACCGAACTGATGTCGAATACGGCAATTTCATTCCGGTTGGACAGAGGGACCGCGAGGATCGGTTCTACGTCACACTCGTCGGGACCGTTGATGGTGACCTCATCCTCCCAGATGACGACCGTATCGTCACAAATCATCACGTGCATGGGGAATTCAAAGGCGGTCACGCCGCCGAGGGCGTCCGTGCAGCTCACGGTCACGGTATACTCGCCCGCGTTGTCTGCCGAGAAAGCGGTGGTATGGCCCGTGTCGTTGTCGGTGAGTGCCGGAGTCAACACGGCCGCGCCGGGTCCTTCGGCCGTCCAGACACAGGACACCCCGTCGTTTTCGGGATCGGTGACCTGCGCGGTGAGGGTGCGGGATTCGTTTACGCAGACGAATTTGTCCAGTTCGACGATCTCAATGCCCGGACCTTCGTTGATCACAGTGACAAAATCGCCGCCGCCATTCACGTCGCCCTGACACTGGAGAACCATCACCACCTCGGAGGTCTCGCCTTCCAGGATGCTGACGGTCTCCTGCGCGGTGGCGCACAGGGCTTCCGCGGTGAACAGGTCCGTCGCGGCGTCATAGTAGCCGGCGGTGGCGGTCACCGTGCACGTGGCGGGCGCATCCACGGTGGTAAACAGATCGGCGAAGGAGTGGTCATCGCCGGCGCCGTCTGCCAGCAACCAGGCGGGTGCATCGCCCTGATGGAACGGAACGTATTCCAGGATCTGCGCAACGACCGGATTGCCGTCCCCGTCCTGCGAGGTGCAGGAAATGTCGTACTGCACGCCATCAAGCGACGTTTCCAGCGCCGCCTGCGTCGTGAGCAGCAGGTTGTCCACTTTTTCCGTGCTGCAACCCGCGAGGGCCAGCAGTCCAATTGTCGTCCATAAAGTCAGTCTCATTTTCATCCCCGTTTTCTCCTTGCATGTAAGGAAGAAGCCCCATGGTTCTTCCGTTGTTCTTGTTCTGTCGGATTTCCACACGGGTGCGGCGCGTCAGCCATTCCCCCACCAGCGGAGGGAAACGGTGCCCGCCGGGTTGCCGTTCAGATCAATGTAGATGGCGCACGAGGTGTCCACCGGGCCCAGCATGACCTGATCCCAGTCCTGATCGAGCTGGTCGGTGCCGGTTTGGGCGCAGTTGGTCCAGATGAGCGGAATCGGATAGGTGCCGCCGCCCTGGGCCTGCACCACAGCGAAGCGGATGGTCCACCAGGGCGGATAGTCGGCAATGACGAGGCACGCATCCGCGGAAACCGTCGTCAGCGTCTGCTCGGCGCCCATGCTGATGGCATTGGACGCATTGCATGCCACAAGCTCAGAATCCGTTTCACTGTCGGAATCCGGCGCCGTGTCCGTGTCAGGTGCTCCGGTATCGCTGTCCGCGGTATCACTGTCCGCGGTATCGCTGTCCGAATCTGCATCGTCGCAGGCGATGACGTGCATGGGAAATGACAGCTCCGCGATGCCGTTCAAAGCATCCGTACAGGCCAGCGCGACGGTCCATTCACCTGTGGCGGCAGCGGAGAAGCTTGCGCGATAGCTGTCTTCCACGCCGGTCAGCTCCGGTGTCACAGACGCGTCCGTCAGCAGTGCGCCGTCCGGTGCCGCCGTCACGGCCCATGCGCAGGCCACCTCATCCAGCTCCGGATCGCTCACGACTGCTTCGATGGCCCGGGTTTCGCCCCCACAGACAAACTTGTCCAGGGTGAGCGATTCGATGATCGGGTTCCAGTTGATGACCGTAACGTAGTCGCCGCCACCTTCCGGATCGCCTTCGCACTGGATGACGAGAATCACTTCCGAGGTGGTGCCCGGCGCCACTTCGACGGTGGCCTGTGCGCTCGCACACCGCGGCTCGGCGCTGAACCCGGTGATCGGATCGTCGTAGCCGCCGGTGGCAGTCACTGTGCAGGAGGCCGGCGCCGGTACGGCGGTGAACAGATCGGCAAAACTGTGGTCGTCGCCCGCGCCCTCTTCCAGCAGCCAGGAAGGTGCGGTACCCACGTGGAACGGGACAAATGCCGTGGTGACATCGGCGCCGCAGACGATGTGATACTGCACCCCGTCCAGGGTGGTTTCCAGCGCAGCGGAGGCAGACAGCAGGAGTTCCGTTTCATCGCCATCATCCGAACATCCGCAGAATGCGACAGACAGAATGGCTGACAAAAAAACGCTCTTTATAATGAATTCAATTCTTTTCATTTCGGCCCTCCCGGATTGCCCGGAGGCATCCGTAAAAACACTCATGTGAAAACTGCGCGGCGGTTAACACGGAAGAATTTCCGGTGGAATTATTTTCTTGCGCGGCACACCGCTTCCGAGATATGGGCACAGCCAATTCAACTGCTTGGAATAATTGGGTCAATTGGCCCCTTCCAGCCCTGGAAAGCAATGATTTCCGTGTCAAAATGTATATATGTTTGAAAAGAAATAAACATTTTTAAAATTGCATATGATTCAAACGTTATACAGATTCACGAACAAAATCCAGCCATTGTGAAAAGCGAATGGGGAGAATTACGCGGTAGCGATCTCGATCTTCCGGGGTTTCAGGCGCTCGGCCTTGGGGAGCACGAGGGTGAGGACCCCGTCCGTGAGGGTTGCGCTGATGCGGCCCTGGTCAATCGTGTCGCCCAGCCGGAAGCTGCGGGTGAAGCCGCCGATGCCGTATTCGGTGTAGAGGGGCTGCAGTCCCGCCTCGTCCTCCTTCACCCCCGCCGTGATGGTGAGCTGCCGATCCTCGACATCGATGTCAAGGGCTTCCTTGGACACCCCCGGTAGATCCGCGAGCAGGGTGATGGCTTCTTCCGTTTCAAAGATATCCACCGCCGGCGTGTAGTACACGCCTTCCCGCGTGGGCTCCCCGTCTTCCTTCTTGATCGCCTCTTTTTCTTTCACTTCGATTGCCTTGTTGTCTGACATGGTCGTCCTCCTGTCTTTCGAGGTTCGTCCGGCGTCGCCGGTTACGAACCAATCCGGATTTTTCTGGGTTTTGTCGCCTCCGCCCGCGGCAGCGTCACTTCGAGAATGCCGTTCCGGTAGGCGGCCTGCACCTTCTGCGGATCGACCTCCTGGGGAAGGCCGATGGTGCGGCTGAACACGCCGTGACCCCGCTCCCGCCGATGGTAGCTCGCACCCTGCACCTCTGTGGCCTTCCTTGTTCCCTTGACGGTGAGACTGTTGACCGTGGCGTGCACCTCCAGATCTTCGGCCTTCAACCCGGGAATTTCCGCGCGGACCACCAGCGCCTCGCCGTTGTCGTAGAGATTGAGCGGTGGAAATACTCCGGCGCGGGTTCCTGTGCCGGTTTCGCCGAACAGGCGGTCCATCTCCCGGCTGAGCCGTGCCATTTCATTCCACATACCCGGTGTTCGATAACCCCATCTTGCCAGCATCGTCATACCTCCTGCGTTGTCGGCCGGCCTCCTCCGGGCCGCGCCGCGTCGTTGTTTCAGGCCAGAACGTATGCACCGGAAGCGGTCGGTAAAGATCGGGACAGGGCGGTTCCAACCTTTTTCTTGTGGCGGCGCAAGGGGCGGGGATCGTATGCTGAGATCCCGCTGAGGAGAGGGCGAAATAATGAAAACAATATCAATTTTAAGAATTCTTTTACTGTTGCTGGTGGTCACCTTTGGCGGTTGCGCCGATCCGGCGGACGGCGGCGACGGGGATGCGGACAGCGACACGGACACAGACAGCGACAGCGACACCGACGCGGACAGCGACAGCGACACCGACTCCGACGGCGAC
>JAKQNG010000266.1 GCA_029565915.1 Deltaproteobacteria bacterium | reverse complement strand
TACCGGTGTCGCTGTCTTCTGTCTCCGTCCCATCCGTCCCATCGGTCCCATCACTTTCGCTGTCGGCATCGCTGTCGCTGTCGGCATCGCTGTCCGAGTCGGAGTCCGAGTCGCTGTCGCCGTCGCTGTCCGAATCGCTATCCGAATCCGAGTCGCTGTCCCCGTCGGGACCGGCAGGATTGCTTTCCGTGCAGGCGCCGGACACCAGAGCCAGCAGAATGGACAAAAAATAGATCAATCGAATCATCTGATACTCCTTTTATAACCGTTCAGGGAACCGGGCGATCGAGGGTGTTCATGAGCCAGGTCATGGCGCTGCGGGGATTGCCGTTGTTCACGAGACCGCTGTCCGACGCCATGCTCCAGGTCTGTCCGACGATCCAGCCCCAGATGGTGATGCCGTGGATGTAGTCCGTCTCCAGGAAGAACGGGATCTGCTCCTGGTATTTCTGCAGCTGGGCGGCATCGTCGGTGGTGCTGATATCGTATTCGGTGACGTAGACCGGCAGTTCCGTGTCATTGTGCAGTTTGGCCATCAGCGTCTTCATCGTCGCCGTGGTGACCGACGCGTGGTCCAGGTCGTGGGCCTGGGCGCCCACCGCGTCAATCGGTGCGCCCGCCGCCTTGATGGTGTTGACGATGTCAATGAAGTGCTGGTTGTCCGTTGTCCATTCAATGTTGTTGAAGTCGTTGAGAATCAGAATGGCATCCGGGCAGGCCTCGTCCGCCCATTTGAACGCATTCGTAATCCACGTCCAGGTGGAATCGGTGCCGCCGCCGATGTTGTTGGCAAAATCCGGGGTCGTGTGGGGAGGCGGTTCGTTGACCACGTCGATAAGTCGCGTGTTCGGATATCGATCACAGAATTCATTCATCCACGACTTCACGTCCGCTTCCTGCAGACTGCCCGCGTTGTTGGGCTGCTGCTGGCCCCAGACGAAGGCGTGCTGCTTGAAGATGATGTCGTGATCTTCCGTGTAGGCGTAAATCGCGTCCAGGGTCGACCAGTTCCTCGTGTCGCCGGCGTTGGGCTCCACGCTGCCCCACTTGCCCGCGTTCTCCGGGGTGATCTGGTCCCAGTAAGTTGAATAATTCATCCCCTGCCAGTCCACCGAGCCGTTGCCGGTGGTGATGTTGCCCACAAACTTGGGCAGGAGGTCCGGATCGTCCGTATCCGTATCCGTGTCGCTGTCCGTGTCCGTGTCGCTGTCCGTGTCGCTGTCCGCGTCGCCACCGGCTTCGAAAAATTCGATCCAGTCCACGTCACCGTTGTAGGTGCCGTTGTTGGCGCTGACCAGGTATACCGTGTGCACGCCGTCCACTGCTGAAAGGGCGGTCTCGGTGCGCGCGAAGGTTTCCCAGTCGCCCGTGTCCGGAACCGTGAGGGTGGCGATGAGGGTGCCGTCCGCGGCGTCCAGCCGGATTTCCATGGCGCCGCCGGACTGGGCGCTGGCCACATAGGCCGCCACGGCGGTATAGCCGGTCAGATCCACGCCCGGGAACGCGAGCCACGAGCCGGCGTAGAAATAGCCGACGATCTGTTCGCCCTCCTTGAGCAGGGGGATGCTGTCCGCGCCGTCCTGGCCGGGCAGGTTCGCATTCGTGCCATCAAAGGTGCCGTTGCAGTCGCCCATCTGGGCACCGAAGGCGCACTCCGCCTCGATGCGCAGAGGAGGCAGGTCCCCATCGCTGTCGGAGTCACTGTCACTGTCGCTATCACTGTCGGCATCGCTGTCCGAATCGGCGTCGCTGTCCGAATCGGAGTCACTGTCCGAATCGGCGTCGCTGTCCGAATCGGCATCGCTGTCCGAATCGGCGTCGCTGTCCGAATCGGCATCGCTGTCTGCCCGGGGCGCCGCACTGTCGCATCCCCACGCCACCATTGCCCAGATCGTCACGATAAACAGCCAATATCTCGTTTTCATTGCGGAAACCTCCAGTTTGAAATCACGAAACAATCCTTTTCATGGAAGTTGTTTTCGCCTCTACAGTGTAGATGTACAAAGAAAGCCGGTGAGATTTTCTGGAAGAAAACGGAGTACCCCAACCCGGTCCGGAAGGTTACGTCAGACTGCAGAGTGGAGTTCCAGAAGAAAGCGCCAGATCGGAACCACCCGAATCGTTCCCGCAGGCACCTCGATGATCTCCTGCTCGTCCCGGGTGACAATCGTTCCTTCCATCAACTTCTGTTCGGTCATGGCTTCAACGAGTGCCGCCACCTCCCGACCGCGGGTCTCCTCGCCGGCGATGGTTTCACAGACCTGGATCAGCTGCTTTGCAGGGGACCGTTCGCAGACCACAAAATCGACCTCCCTGCCCGAGTGGGTGCGATAGTAGAAAACCGGAGAGAACACCCGTCGCAAGGCTATAAAAACAAGGTTTTCCAGCAGATGCCCTTCGTTCACAAGCACTCCGGACGCACAGGATCGGGCCATCCCGTGATCCACACAATACACCTTCCTGGGATTGGCGTGGCTGCGGGATAAGGAGGCGTCGAACAGGCGTACGCTGAACAGAAAAAAGGCATCTTCAAACCACGTGAGATACGCAGAGACCGACATCTTGGGCACCTTGTGGCCCAGGGACTTCAGATACCCGGTCAGCTTGTTGATGGAGTACATGGATCCGACACTGTCGATCAGGCGATGCGCCAGGTCGGAAATCGCACGGGGATGGGGCGCGTCGTGACGCTCCACGACATCCCTCAGCACGATGGATTTGAGATACTCCTGATGAATCGCCACACGGGTGCGGGCGTCAACCCCGTGCACCTCCGGAAAACCGCCCGATTGCCAGTATCGTGCAAAATGCTTTCGAACGATCAACTGCTTCCTGGAAGACAACGCACCGCGATGGTCAATGCCGTCCCAATCCAATGCCTCCGAAAAGGAAAACGGAAACAGCTCCACGCAGAGTGAACGGCCTCGCATCTGGGTGGCCACATCCGTCGACAACAGCTTCGATGACGATCCGGTGATGTATATTTCGCATTTCCCGCTGCGTCGCATGCGATCCACAAATGGCTCCCACCCTTCCACCACCTGAATTTCGTCAAAGAAGCAATAGATCCGCTCGGTTCTTTTTTTCTCGGGATACAACAAAAAGTAGGCTTCCTCCACCAGCCCGATATTTCCCCGGTTCAGGGCATGCAACCGGTCGTCAAAGAAATTCACGTACAACAGATTGCGCGGATCCACACCGCCATCGAGCAACCGTCGCATCACCTGATGCAAGGCAGTGGATTTTCCACACCGGCGGACGCCGATGCACACCAGCGCCTTGTCCGGCAATGCTCCAAGCTGCACATGGCGCCTCACGCCGGTGAACAGCGCAGTTTCCTGGTTATCCAGGATGATGTCCTGCAACGTGTTCAGCAACGGCTTCATGGTTTCTCCAATCGGTAAATTTTTTTACCACTTTGACGGATATGTGTCCAGATGATTTACCGGTATCGGCGGGCCTGAAGGGATTCACCACTGGGTATCGAGCCAGGCGGCCCGCTGATGGAGCCAGTTTTCCATGGATGTGAGCTGTCCCTGCCAGGTGGCGTCCGTCGGCGTGGTGAACGGCCCCACGGAGGCCTGGGACAGAATGGGCCATTTATTGAAATTCCGCTGGGCACCGCCCTCCAGCCCCGCCGACAGGTCGGCGATCCGACCGCTGATGGCGCTGTCGGAGAGCAATCCGCCCCGCAGTTCACGCCAGCGGGTCGTCAGGGCCGACAGAAACGCCCCGTCGGTGAGGAGCACGTCAAACCAGTCGCTGGTCATCCGCGTGGCGTTGGTCTGATACTGGAAGCCGTCGGTCGCGCGATTGGCGTACATTTCAAAGTACGGCATGGGATCCGACCCCACGCCGGCAATCAGGTCGTAGTCCCACAGAGGTCCCGCGTGGATCAGCGCGTCCCGGTCCTTGAAAAAATACTGACTGCGCACAAAGGCGTCCATGTTGCGCCCCAGCTCCTGAACAATGATGTGGTCGATGAACGAATCCCGGTCGATGAAGGCGGGATATCCCGTGGCGGGATCGCCCGGTGACGCGCCGTGCAGGGCATCGTTGAAGGCGGCGAGGTGATCGGTGAGCCAGTTCATCTGCACAATGCTGATGTCGTCCGGATCCACCAGTTCCATGTCGCTCCAGCAGGTTTCCGCGCCTCCCGGACAGGCGATGGTGGGCTCTTCGGTGGCCATCCACTCGAATTTGAAAATGTAACCACCGGTAATGTCGGCCGGGTCCGTATCGTCGGGTTCCAGCTGGCAGAGGTCCAGTCGCTCGGATTGGTTCTTGATGGTTTCGGTCAGCAGGTAGACACCCTGGTAGTCATCGGCGGACAGAGGGCGGTTCGCGGTGTTCAGATACACTTCCACAAAGGCCAGCCGGGGCGCCTCCAGGCCCATCTCCCGACCGAGACTGTAAATGAACGCGTTGTGGATGAGCGTCTTGTCCGCGTAAGGGGCGATGAGGGCCCAGTCCCCGTCCGCGGGCATGTCCGCCATGGGGCAGTCCCGATCGGTACCGTCCCCGTGGCGCAGCTCGATGCGCCAGGATTTTTTGTCAAACATGGTGGAGCTCTGGCCCCGGATATGGAATGCGCCCGCGCTGGCCGTGGTCGGTGCACTCGACAGGGATGTGGTGCCGTTCCCATCGAGGAGGAGAATGGCCACATCCACGTATTCGCGGTTTTCCGTGCTGAGAGGGCCGGCGCCGTAGTTATCCAGAATGACCACCGGCAGATCGTGGGAGGCCTCCATGTCCCGGGCGATGTAGACGGCGGACGCGGTGGTCCCGGTGGGCACACCGTCCACAAACGCCTGCGCGTGCATCCGCGTGGTTCGATCAACGCCAATGGGACTTTCGTAGGAACTGTCGCTTGCGTCGGGCGCCGTGCCGTCCAGCGTGTAGCGGATGGTTGCCCCGGGAATGGCCGTGGCCAGTTCAACGGTGAGAGCGCCGGTAAAAGTGCCCGATGGCACCGAAAAGGTCACATCGGCGGCCGGTGCTGCAGAGCAGTCTTCTCCGGCATCGCTGTCCGAATCGCTGTCGCCATCACTGTCGGCATCACTGTCGGCATCACTGTCGCTGTCACTGTCCGCGTCGCTGTCCCCATCGCCATCGCTGTCACCGTCGCTGTCGGCGTCGCTGTCCCCATCGGCGTCGCTGTCACCGTCGCTGTCCCCATCGCTGTCACTGTCCCCGTCAGCATCACTGCCATCCACTGCACTGTTGTCCGTACAGCTTGAGATAACGAGCGACAGACAGAAAAACCACCACCATGCCTTCATCATTACAGACCTCCTTCCATTCATGCATCCAGTGCTTCCGGCAGCCGATTAACGGTGGAAGAAAACACCGCGGGCCGTTCCGGAAGATTTTCCCTTCGATTTTCCACCGGCTTCACCTCCCGGCAGACACCTGCTCGATGAGAAACCAGCAGAAGGGAGTCTTCCATGAGCAGTTTGACAAGAATGATTGTTTCTATCATCTGGGCCGTTGCGCTGCTCCCGTCCTGCGGACAGACCAGCGACGCCGGTTCGGCAGATGCCGACAGCGACGCCGATGGGGACAGCGACGCCGACAGCGACGGTGACAGCGACTCCGACGCGGACACCGATGCCGACACCGATGGCGATTCGGACGGGGACAGCGATGCCGACACCGATGCCGACAGCGATTCGGACGGGGATTCGGACGGTGACAGCGATATTCCCCCTCTGCGCATCGAAGCGGAATGCGCCTTCGGCGCCCAGATGGGGGACTGCAACGGTGCCGTTGATGGCACGAATGCGAACCTGCCCGGACAGGACGGCGCAGACAGCATCCCCCTGCTCAAGGAAGGCGAACAAGTCGTCGGCTATTTCTACGCCGGCTCGTGGCTCGCGTTTCCCGATATCGACCTCACCGGCTACACCCACGTAGCAGCCAATGTCGCCAGCGCCCAGGCCGGCGGTTCCATGGAAATCCGGCTGGACGCGCCGGACGGCACCCTCGTCGGCACCCTGACCGTTCCCAATACGGGCAGCTGGGAAACCTTTGCGCGGACCGAGGCCGCCCTCTCAGCGGTGGACGGCGTGCATACGGTGTACCTGGTCAGCGCGGACAACGGCACCTACAACGGCGACGTGGACTGGATCGAATTCTTCAACCCCGGTGAGCCGGACGACACGGACGAACCGGATACGGACACCGGCGATACGGATCCGCTCGATACGGATGGATTTGCGGAGAACAACGGTCTCGACTGCGCCATCGGCACGCTGCCCGGCGCGGTCAGCAACGCGAAACTGCCTGATCCGTTCACGAAACTGGACGGTGACCGCATGACCAGCCGATCGGAATGGCGCTGCCGTAGACAGGAAATCCTGCGCATGGCCGAAGAAACCATCTACGGCGTCAAGCCGGGCAAGCCCGACACCGTCACCGGCACGGTGACCAGCACCTCGATTACCGTCAACGTGTCCCACGGCGGACACAGCACCAGCTTTTCCGCCGGCGTGGAGCTGCCCGCCTCCGGATCCGCGCCGTATCCCGCCATCATCGGATTAATCGCGCCGCCCTACTTTCCGTCCATCAACCTGGATGCGGCACTCATTAAAAGCGAGGGTGTGGCCGTCATCAACTACGAGCCCTACCAGGTGGGCAGCGAATCGGGATCCCGCGCGAACAAGCAGGGCGCCTTCTACGACATCTACGGTGCCGACAGCGAGGCCGGGCTCCTCGTGGCGTGGGCCTGGGGTGTGAGCCGCATCCTCGACGTCATCGAACAATCCGGCGGCAGCATCCTGAAGGTGGATGCCATGGGCGTGTCCGGGTGTTCCCGCTTCGGCAAGGGCGCGTTCACCATCGGCGCCTTCGACCAGCGCATCGCCCTGACGATTCCGTTCGAGTCGGGTACGGGCGGCGTGCCCATCTGGCGGGGACTTTCGGGAGAAGGTTCCCAGAGTGCGCTGAACGCCTACAACGAAACCTACTGGCTGGGAGATGCCTTCTCGTCCTACACCAGCAACGTGAACAGCCTGCCCGTGGACACCCACGAAATCGTCGCCCTGGTGGCGCCCCGGGGACTGCTCATCCTGGACAATCCCCACATCGCCAATCTGGGCCCACGCTCGGCCCACGTGGCGGCGCTGGGCGGTGCCGAAGTGTACGAAGCGCTGGGGGCCGGCGACCATATCTCCTACATTTCGGACGTAACGGATGGCGGCCACTGTGCGTGGCGATCAGAATTCAACGAGCCCCTGCGGGACAGCATCCGCCGATTTCTGACAAAGACCGGGACCGATCCGGGTGTCTTTGACCCCCATTCTACGACGGCGGGTACACTGTCATCGTGGATCGACTGGACGACGCCGGATCTCCAGTAACACACAAACCCGGAAAAAGGCTGATGCAACAATGAAGAAAACAATGACGACAAACCCGATGGTTCCTGTCCTGGCCCTGCTGTCCCTCCTGGCATGGCCTTCCTGCAACAACAATGACGCCCGGGCGGACAGCGATGCAGATTCGGACAGCGATTCCGACAGCGACGGGGACAGCGATTCCGACAGCGATTCCGACAGCGATTCCGACGGGGACAGTGATTCGGATTCCGACAGCGATTCGGATACCGATTCCGACAGCGATTCGGATTCCGACAGCGACGCAGACCTGCCCCCTCTGCGCATCGAAGCGGAATGCGCCTTCGGCGCCGACCGGGGTGACTGCAACGGCGCCTTTGATGGCACAAACGCGAACCTGCCCGGCCAGGACGGGGCGGACAGCATTCCCCTGCTCAAGGAGGGCGAACAGATCGTCGGCTATTTCTACGCCGGATCGTGGCTCGCGTTTCCCGGCGTCAACCTCTCCGGCTACACCCATGTGGCCGCGAACGTGGCCAGCGCCCAGTCCGGCGGCGCCATGGAAATCCGGCTGGACGCGCCGGACGGCACCCTCGTCGGCACCCTGTCCGTTCCCAATACGGGCAGCTGGGACACCTTTGCGCGCACCGAGGCAACCCTCTCAGCAGTGGACGGCGTGCACACCATCTATCTGGTCAGCGCCGACAACGGCACC
>JAKQNG010000221.1 GCA_029565915.1 Deltaproteobacteria bacterium | reverse complement strand
CGGAGGAGGCGGCGGCGGCGATGGTTGTGGTAACTCCGTATCCGGCGGCGGATCGACGGCGATGGGCACCTCTCCCCGGTCCTTCACGAGGTGAATGCTCTGGGTCAGGGTTTCCCCTTCCTTTACGTCGATCATCATGGTTACGGGCAGATAGCCATCAGCCGACACTTCGAGACGGTACCGGCCGGGACGGTAGAATTCAAACGTGTGGGGCGACGAATACTTTTTTGCCTCGTATCCGTCGATGGTCACCCGCGCTCCGGTCGGTGAAAAGGTGAGGGTCAACTGCGGCCGCTCGGGGCTGCAACCCGCGAGGGCTCCGATCAGAGCGGCAATGATAAAAAGTGTCCTGCCTGTCATGGTCAATCCTTTCCCGGTGCGTCCCGGATACTCCGGTTTGGACGCAGGAAGTGCCCAAAGGGACTTAACGGGCGGTCTTTTTTGCAAAATGCCCCAGCAGCGCATCGTGGAGGTGATGGACCGAATCGCCAACCACCTTGTTGTCGATCATCCACCGGATATAGTCGGGCTCCTCGGTGGCCAGATAGCGCAGTGAACGTCCCTTGTGGCGGCCGAAGTTCACACAGATTTCATCGTTGATCCATTTCAGTTTACCGCGGCGATCCACCTCTTCGGGATCCCGGGTGCTCTGGTCCAGTTCCCCGGGCGTGTCGGGCAGGTCGCTGTAACGGTTGAGCTGGGCTTCGAGCACGTCGATGGTGGCCAGCACATCCGACAGCGCGGCGTGGGCCCCGGCGTGTTCCCTGCCGCAGTAGAACCGCATCGCACCGGTCAGATCCCGCCGCTCCTTGAACAGGTAGATGCGGAAGGCATCGACGACGGCGATGCTGGAAACATCCAGATGGTATCCCGCCCGTTCGAGTTCAGCCGCCAGCATGGGAATATCGAAGGTGATGATGTTGTACCCCGCCAGGTCGCAGTCCTGAAAGTACGCGGAGATGCCTTTCGCCACCTTGCCGAAGAGGGGTTCACTCTTCACATCGTCATTGGTGATGCCGTGGATTGCGGTAGCTTCTTTGGGAATGGATTGGCCGGGATTGAACCGCCGCAGCTTTTCTTCCCTGGTGCCGTCGGGCCAGATTTTCACGGCCGCCATTTCAATAATCCGATCCCGCTCCGGATCGGTCCCGGTCGTCTCAAGATCGAAAAAGATGAGGGGTCGTTTCAGTTTGAGTCGCATCGCCATGAATGAAAAATATGGGCGGTCGCGAGGGCTTCGTCAACGCTGAACAGCCGTTGCCGGGCTGGACAGAGGTCTTTCGCAGCCTATTTCCGCTTCGATGAACGGCTGGTGGTGTCGGCGATGGCGTCTTTGAGGCGTTCCATCCGGATGCGGTACTGGCCCCCCGGATGCTCGGTCATGTACTCGTTGAACATGCGCATGGCGCCCTTGTAGTCGGCCACGTGGTAGCGTCCCAGGGCGATGCGGTATCTCGACTCTTCGCAGCGCGGATGGGTGGGTCGCGCCTCGATGAAGGCAAGGAGATCCTGTTCGGCGGCGCGCCAGTTCTGGCTGACTTCCTGCAGCAGCACACCGCGCCAGAGCCGCGCGTGTGGCGTGCGGTGACCTTCGGGGAACATCTTCAGATAATCGTTGAAGCAACCGAGGGCGCTCCGTCGACTGCCGTCCCGTCCGTACAGCTCGCACAATGAATAGTAGGCGTCCTGCTGGAGCTGGCCGCCGATGGGAGACGCCATGTAGGCGGTGAACGCGTTGCGGGCCCGATCAAAGTCGCCGATGTGGTACATGGCCAGCCGTCCCACCTCGTAGCGGGCATTCTGGGCCGTTGCCGTTCCCGGTACCAGGGATGCCACCTGATCGAACAGGTCCGCCGCCCGCCGGTACTCACCCATGGCACTGTGGCATTCCGCCAGCAGGGAGACCGCCGACACGAGCTGCTCGCCGCTGACCAGGGACACCGATTTTTCCAGCAGCTCAGCCGCAAAAGGCAGATCGCCCGCCTTCATGGCGGACCGCGCCCGGGTGATGTAGTCCCTGGCCTCTTCGTCCTTCAGCGCCGTGCCGTTGAACGTGGAGAGGGATCGCCTCGACGATGCAATTTTTCCCGCACCGGTCACTGCCGGAACGTAGGCATCCTGGGCGCGCATGGTGAACCGGACGGTTTCCGAAGTCTGCTCCTTTTCCAGCAGCGCCTCCACCGGGCGCATGCCGGGCTTGGAGAGGCGGTAGGATACGGGGCCCTGGGGCAGACGGACGGTTACCGGCGTGTAGCCCACATGGCGACCTTCGACTTCCACCTTCACGTGGTCCTGATTGCCGTCGAAACTCACCATCCGGCCCGAAGCGGTAATCGGACTGTCGGAGGGTTCCACCTCGGAGGCCAGCAGCCGCTGCCGATCACCGAGGGAAACGGGACGTCCGCCACCGGGAAGGGACAGCATGGCGCCTTCTTCCACCAGAGAAGAAGCCCCTCGCATCGGAACCACTTCCACCGACCCTCTGGTCACTGCCACTTCGGTGGCCCCGTCCTCGAAGACCTCCACCGTAAAAATGGTTCCGGTGACCCGCACCAGCGATTCGGGTGTCCGGATTTCCAGCGAGCGACCCAGGCTGCCGTCGAATTCGGCGGCCATCTTCCCGCGTTCCAGCGTTAAACCGATGCGGGATTCGCTGACGTACGCCACGGACCAGACGGTATTGTCCATCAGTGCAATCCGGGCAATATCCCCGAGCCGGAAATTGATCACCGCGCCTTCCTCAACTTCGATGCGGGTTCCTTTTTCAACGGGAAACACGCCGTCCATTCCCGAGGGATCCGCGCCGTTCACCGCCACGATGCCCTGCACCCGATCGAGTCGACCTTCATTGACGACGACGTCGGGCAGCGCGGGGACCACCCGATTTTCTGTCAGCGACCACGCTTCAATCGTCTTCGGAGTCGGTGCGCGCAGGGTCATCACGGCGAAGACGGCGGCAGCAGCGGCGGCCAGAACCCCGGCTCCGGCGAATACCGGTTTCCAGCGGACAACGGCAGCGGGTTCCGCCTCGCGCAGACGGGCGGAGATCTCGTGGACGGATGGCACCAGCCGATCGTAAATCATCCGCCGGCGATCCTCGGACAGCTCCTGCGTCGAAACGGTTGCCCGCTCCATCTGCTCGAGCCCCCGGGCCGCTGCGGCACAGGCGGGACAATGGCGCAGGTGGACGTCGAGGAGGCTTCGCTCCACTGCCCCGAGATTCCCTGCGTCCGCCAGCGCTCGTCGAGCGCCCCGGCACTGTGCTGATGAAAATTCCATTTTTCTTCTCACTTAACGAGGAAAGACATGATTTCCTTCCTCGCTGCCTGCAATCTCGAACCCACGGTGGATACCGAGGAGTCGAGCAGTTCTGCAATTTCCTGAAGGGAATATCCTTCATAGGTATACAAAATGAAGGTTTCCCGTTTCTTCGAAGACAACCGGTCCAGATAGCCGTACACCTGCTGCAGATTGGACAGGTCCCGCTCCGGTGTCCGCACTGAGGTGCCTTCCTGCACCTCGGTTACTTCCTTTACAACCGCGCCCAGCCGGCGCCTTCGCATCTTCCCGCGGATCTCCTGCCGGGCCACGTTGATCGTGATCCGGAAAAGCCACGTGGAAAATGCCGAACTGCCGCGGAATTTCCGTATGGACTGAAACACGTTCAAAAAAACGAGCTGAACGAGATCGTCCACGTCGTCGTCCGGACCGAGGAGCAGCAGGAGATGCCTGTGAACGCCGTTGACGTGGCGCTCAAACAGCTCCTTGAACGCGTCCGGATCGCCCTTCTGGCACCGCTCCACCACTCTGGCGACCGGTGTCGCCTTTCCCGCAGCGGCAATCCCTGCCTTTTCAAGAATGCCCGTGGTCATGTCCTTGTGGCCGGCAGCTCTTTTCCGGGCCTCTTTCTGACCGTTAGTGGGCATGAACACCTCTGAATTACGAAAAAAAGGTGGTTGGAATTGGAAAAATCTATCTCTGCTAAAAAATCAACTGTGTTCCAAGCGCGATTACCGGCACCACCCACTCGTGTTTGTATACTTCCATTCCGCGGTTGACAAGCACGTCCCGGACAAACGGAAAATTGCAGCCTCCGCGAAGCGACACTGCCCAGGGACTCACGATTTTCACCACCAGCTCGCCGTAGATATCGAATCCGGGCTGAAATGTCATGTCGGTCCGGGAGGTGTCCTCGTCCTGGGTCCGGTAGACCGCGAATCCCAGAGAGAAACCGGTCCAGCCCGCCAGCTCGAAGTGCCGGCTGTCGACCATCAGATAGCCGAACAGCAGTTCGATGGGAATGCGGCTCATGCTGCCGTCGATGTTGTCCCGGCTGAAGTCCGCGCTGCCCGCCCAGCCGATTCCGAAGGAAGCCATGGCGCGAGCGGAAAAAATGCCCTTGAGAGAGAGGTGCGGTCCCACGAGGATTTCATTGATGGACCAGATGCCCGACAGGGTCAGCTCAAGGCCGATTCCCTTGAGCCGTGGATAGGCGCGCCTCTTTTCGCCGTCCGCCTTCTGTCGGGTGCCGCCGATCACCTCGGGTTCAATGATGGCCAGGCCCGCGCCGAGGGCCGGCATCTCGCCATTGTTTTCGAGGAACGGCACGATGGCTTCCTCCACGACGAGGCCGATGGTCCAGGCGGTCTCCTCCGGCTCACGGCCCGCAGCTACAGTGCGGACTTCCTGCACGCCCATCCCGCCCACGCTGTCCACCGTGAGGATGAGGTGCTTTTCGCTGACGGTGCGCAGCGTGACGCTCCAGTCGAATCCGTCATTCGCGCCCGGGCTGCCCGAAGAACCGAGTTCCCGCGCGCTGGTGATGGCGGAGAAGCGGGCGAGCCGTACGTCCAGCACCCGGGACAACTGTGTGGCAGTTTCCGCCAGGCCGGCTTCATATTCGATGAGGAGGGAAACGCCCCGGGTGGCCGGGTCATCCGCCGGAGCGTCAGGCGCAGCGGAAGCCGGACGGACCGGGATGTCCTGGGTGCGGCCGATCCGTGCCGGGGCACCAATGGCGAGGAGGATGGCAATCAGGATTTCCGCTTCATGGATCCGCATGGTTGTCGTAGGCTCCCTGAGGAACAGTAATGTAATCTAAAATGGAATGAATCAGAAGATGGTTATTGAAGCGGACATCGTTGCCGGGGCAGGGGGAAGAAAAGTGGCACTGGTGACCGGTGGCGCGATCCGCGTGGGACGGGCAATTGCGCGATTGCTGGGCGAATCCTCCGCGGTCGCGGTGCACTGTTATCAATCCGTAGAAGAAGGAGAAGCCCTCTGCGCAACTCTTCCGGACGCCACCCTGTTTTCCGCAGACCTGACCAGACCCGGCGCTGCCGGCCACCTGGTGGATGCCGTCATCGAACGATTCGGAAGACTCGATCTGCTGGTCAACAACGCCGCCCTGTTCATCCCGGACGTTGCGCCGGTGCAGGAACTCGCCCGCATGAAGGTCCTCAACGTGGACGCGCCGGCCCGGCTCATCGACGGAGCGCTGCCCCACCTGGAAAAAACCGGCGGTGCAGTGGTCCTCATCGCCGACGTGGCAGCCCTCGCGCCTTTCCAGCGCTTCCGCGCGTATTCAGCCAGCAAGGCAGCACTGCTCTCCCTGTGTGCGGAGCGGGCGCTGGCGCTGGCGGAGTGCGGCGTGCGGATCAACGCCGTGTGTCCGGGCATCGTGCTGCCGCCCGATGAGCCCTCCGATGCCCTGCTCGCGGCCATTCCTCTTCGCCGCTTCGGCACGCCGGACGATGTGGCGAAACTCGTTGATTTCCTCTTTCGATCAACGTTTATTACCGGCCAGACCATCGCCGTCGACGGCGGCCGCCTGCTGCGGATGAACCGGAAATGACATCACCATGACGACACCACATCCCCGGACATCGATTACCCTGACCCCTCCGGCGGTCATACACCTTGTGGGCATCTGCGGAACGGGTATGGGGTCCCTGGCGGGCCTCCTGGCCGGGCGCGGCTTCACCGTCACGGGGTCAGACGCGGACACCTACCCGCCCATGAGCGATGAACTCGCCCGCCTGGGCATTCCGGTAAAGGAAGGCTTCCGGGCGCAAAACGTGGCCCACCGCCCCGATCTGGTCGTCGTCGGCAACGTCTGTCGCGCGAACCATCCGGAGGCCGTCGCCGCGCGGGAAGCGGGACTCCACCTGGTGTCCATGCCCCATGCGCTGCACGATCTGTTTCTGCGCAACGGAAAACCCGTTGTCATCGCCGGCACCCACGGAAAGACCACCACGACCGCACTGACCGCCTTTCTGCTGCAGCGATGCGGCCGGGATCCCTCCGTGCTCGTCGGCGGCGTCACCGCTGATTTCGGCTGCGGCTACCGGCTGGGAAGCGGGCCGCACTTCGTCATCGAAGGCGACGAGTATGACAGCGCCTATTTTGAGAAGATTCCCAAATTCCTTTCCTACGCCCCCGCCTGCGCGGTGATTACCTCAGTGGAGCACGATCACATCGACATCTATCCCACAGAGGAATCCTACATGAACGCATTTGTGTCCTTTGCGGAGCTGGTGGCCGATGGTCCTCTGGTGGCCTTTGCCGGGGATGCGGGTGTCCGGGAAGTCCTTCGCGCCGCACGGCTCCGGTGCGACGTCGTCACCTACGGCGTAGATGGAGACGAGTTGCCCGATGCCCCCGACTGGCTGGCCCGGCCCGGAAAGGGCGGAGCCTTCGAGCTGGAAGTGCAGGGTCGTTCCGCCGGTGGATTTGCCACCCCGCTCATCGGTCGTCACAACCTGCGCAATACGGTCGCCGCCCTGGCCCTCGCCCACCTGGGCGCGGATATCCCTCTTCGCGCGCTGCGTGAAGCACTCCCCTTCTTCGGCGGCGTCATGCGGCGCCAGCAGTTCATCGGCGAGGTGTCCGACGTCCGCATTTACGACGATTTTGCGCACCATCCGACGGCGGTCAGGGTCACCCTGGAAGCCCTGAAGGAACATGTGTCCCCGGGCCGCCTCATCGCCGCTTTCGAACCCCGCTCCGCCACGGCCTGTCGACGGTTGCACCAGGAGGCCTACGCCGAGGCCTTCGGCGCGGCGGATCAGGTGATCCTCGCACCCGTCGGGCGGGATCTGCCGGCCGCGGAAATGCTCGACACGAACCAGCTCGCCCGGGATCTGGCCCAACGAGGCATCCCGGCACAGGCCGCCGCCTCCCACGGCGATGTCCTCTCCCGCATTCTGTCCATCGCCACTGCCGGCGACAGCGTGGTGTTCCTGTCCAACGGGGCCTTCGGCGGGTTGAAAACCCGATTACTGGACGCACTGGGACAAAGAACCTGACATTTTTGTCAGTGCGTTTGACATCGCGATCAGCCTTTACGCGACGGCCGTGACCTCCGTTCCCGGGACAGGAAAAGAAAAACTGAGTTATTTCAGAAGGTTGTTGTTTTCGTGGACGTGGTATCGCCAACTGGCATCGACCTTGCAATAACCTCAATCAGACGCGGAACGACAGCCTTCTGGAATCCGCGCGACTTACGCGCTTGAAAATAGATGAAGTGTCCGTTGCTTACTCCTTGTTGCTTAGTGCCTGACTTGTCTTAGTGTCTTCTGTGCGATTGTGCTCCTTCTCTTGTCAGACCCGTCATCGACCGCCCTCGATGACGGGTCATTTTTTTGACTGCGCAAATTTTTTTCCCTCCTGTTGACTGCCCTGCAAATGTGATTACTATCTGCTTCGCTGCGGGGGCAGCAAATGGAAAATCTCTAACAAACCTTCGAAAAGGTTCAGGAAAATGGAGGAAGTCATGGCACTGAAACCACTGCAGGATCGCGTCATCATCAAACGACTCAGCTCGGAAGAGAAGACTGCGGGAGGCATCATCATCCCCGAAACCGCAAAGGAAAAGCCCCTGGAGGGCAAGGTGGTCGCGGTTGGCCCGGGTAAGAAGAGCGACGATGGAAAGGCACTGGGCATGGACGTGAAGAAGGGCGACGTCGTCCTGTTCGGGAAATATTCCGGAACGGAAGTCAAGGTGGATGGCGAAGAGCTGATCATTCTGCGCGAGGACGACATCCTCGCAATTGTGGAAAAGAAATAACAATAACGGACGATAACCGGTCGCCGGTCCGGTCCGGCGCGACAAGCCCGACAATGAGGAGAACACCATGAGCAAACAGATTCTGTTCAGCGAAGACGCCCGCAGCCGTATGCTGAAGGGTGTGAATACTCTGGCCAATGCAGTGAAGGTGACCCTTGGCCCCAAGGGCCGCAACGTGGTCATTGAAAAATCCTTCGGCGGTCCAACAGTGACCAAGGACGGCGTGTCCGTCGCCAAGGAAATTGAAGTCGAAGACAAGGTGGAAAACCTCGGCGCCCAGATGGTGAAGGAAGTCGCTTCCAAGACGTCCGATGTAGCCGGCGACGGCACCACCACCGCCACAGTGCTGGCCCAGGCCCTGTTCCGCGAAGGCACCAAGCTCGTCACCGCCGGACACAATCCCATGGCGATCAAGCGCGGCATGGACAAGGCCGGCAAAGCCGTTGTGGAGAACCTCGGAAAGATGAGCAAGCCCGTCAAGGCCCAGACCGAAATCAGCCAGGTGGGAACCATTTCGGCCAACGGCGACGACACCATCGGCAAGATGATCGCGGAAGCCATGGAAAAGGTGGGCAAGGAAGGCGTCATCACGGTGGAAGAAGCCAAATCCATGGATTCCGCGCTGGAGACCGTGGAGGGAATGCAGTTCGATCGCGGTTATCTGTCCCCCTATTTCATTACGGATGCGGATCGGATGGAAGCCGTCCTCGACGATGCGTTCATTCTGATCAACGAGAGCAAGGTGTCCAGCATGAAGGACCTGCTGCCCGTGCTGGAGCAGATCGCCCGCATGGGCAAGCCCCTGCTGATCATCGCCGAGGATGTGGAAGGTGAAGCCCTGGCCACTCTGGTGGTGAACAAACTGCGCGGCACGTTCACGGCGGCCGCGGTCAAGGCTCCCGGTTTCGGCGATCGACGCAAGGAAATGCTCAAGGACATCGCCACCCTGACCGGCGGCCAGGTCATTGCGGAAGAACTCGGACTGTCGCTTGAAAAGGTGAAGATTGACGATCTCGGCCGCGCCAAGCGCATCACCATCACCAAGGAAAACACCACCATCGTGGACGGCGCCGGCAAGAAAGCCGCCATCAGCGCCCGGGTGGCCCAGATCCGGGCCCAGATCGAAGAGACGACTTCCGATTACGACCGCGAGAAGCTGCAGGAGCGGCTGGCGAAGCTCGTGGGCGGCGTTGCGGTCATCAAGGTGGGAGCAGCCACAGAAACCGAAATGAAAGAGAAGAAGGATCGCGTGGAAGACGCACTGAACGCCACCCGTGCGGCCGTTGAAGAAGGCATCGTGGCCGGCGGCGGTGTCGCCCTGCTGCGCTGCATCGACACCCTCGACAGCCTCAAGGTGATTGATGAGGAGCAGCCCGGTGTAGCCCTGGTTCGTCGCGCCCTCGAAGAACCGCTGCGCCAGATTTCCATCAATGCGGGCGCCGAAGGCTCCATCGTGGTGCAGAAGGTCCGCGAGAGCAAGTCCGCGACCTTCGGTTACAATGCGGCCACCGACACCTACGAAGACATGGTGAAGGCGGGCATCATCGATCCGACCAAAGTGGTCCGGTCCGCGCTGCAGAACGCTATCAGCGTGGCGGGTCTCATGCTGACCACCGAATGCGCCGTGGTGGAAGCGCCCAAGAAGAACGAAGCCAATGACCATGGCGGTATGGGCGGCGGCATGGGCGGCATGGGCGGCATGGGCGGCATGATGTAATCATCCGCTACCGGTTTCTCAAAAGGCACGTCGCATGTCCGGCGTGCCTTTTTTTATTCTGCTTCAAACTGGATTTCGCTCAGACAGGCCGGGAAGGCGGACGCGGTCTCGGCAATCTCGATGCGCAGCCGGGTGACCTCTTTCGCGCCAAGGAACAGCGGCAAATAATAGAAGGCGGACGGAGGCAGTCGGAAGGTCAGCGTCGTTGCACCGTCGTTCAGGATGATCCGCAGGGACCTGATTGCAGTGGAAGGGTCGGCGCTGCAGCCGTTGGCCACGCGAATGGCACGGATGTCTGAGGGCAGAGGAAATGCCACCTCCAGGCCGTCGCCTTCCGGCATCCAGACACCCGTGGCGAAACTGCCGTCCAGTCCGCGTTCGAGCAGCGGCGTCAGGAGGGACAGGTCGGGCGGGTGAATGTTTTTGTGGCGCAGGCGGCGACCGGTTTGCGTGAGAATCCACAGGGCCGCGGACACCCTTTCCGCAAAGGCGGCGCCCGAGGAACCCTGCGCGCTGGTCAGCCTGTCGCGGGCACAATCCAGTTCGGCCGGCCAGGTCGGGGTCGGGCGCAGGGCCGTCACCGGGGCGGCTTCCTTCAGGAACTCAATAAACGCATCCAGTTGGCGTCGCAGCACTTCCGCGTCGGCACCCGGGAGTCGGTCATATGCCCGGAATGCGCCCAGCCACGCAATCAGCGCGTCCGGCGTGCGGATGCCGTCCTCATGGGCAAAGAGGAACGCGGTGAACCACACGTCGTACAGGCTGTCCCTCGTGCGCCACCGCGTGTCGGTCGGATCCCGGCGCAACAACAGCGTGTAATGGTGGGGCAGAGCCGTACGCAGGAGGATTTCACCCGTTGCGGCGAGCAGTGCGGCATCGCGACAACCGGCGGCGGTCCTCTCGCGCAGGAATGCGGCATCCGCAGGCCCTCCCACGGCGGCGAGCGTGCGAGCGGCATCAAAGGCGTCGTCGCTGCAGGCGCGCAGTTGTTCCCGGGTGATCCGCAGACCGTCACGGTTTCCGGCCAGGGCCAGCACCGCCGTCGCCCGCCGTCGCACGTCCGCGCCGGGGTGCCGCAGATCCGAGCGTTGAGCAAGGAGGAAGGCTTCATCACCCGCCAGCACGCGCAGAGCATCAAACGCCAGTCCGATGGAAACGCCGTTGAAGTGGTTGCCCAGTTGCGCGAGCAACGCCTGGTGGGATGCGCCTTCCCGGCGCGCAATGCGGAGGGCGGCTTCCAGCACGACCCGGGGCTGTCGGCCGATACGGCAGATATCTTCGAGGACAAAAATCGGCGCCGCGTCCAGCCATGCGTTGAGGAGAGCCGGATGCACATCCCCGTGATCGAGGGAATCCATGTCGGCGCGCAACGAGAGCCAGGCGGAGACAAATGCGTTTCCGTCGGCGATCTGGTCGGCGGACAGGTCCGGATGAACGGCATCACCCCGGGCCACAGAAGGCGCGGTCCACAGGCCGGTCAGGAGAACGAAGAACGCGAAACAGGAACGCATGGCCGCAACCTACTCCCGAAAACCCCGGTTCCGCAACATTCCGTCAAAGGATGTGGGATTTGTCTGTCCCGGGGACGTTTGTTTTCTGGTATACGTTCGCAACTCGTTTATTGATGTGTGATAAACCACTTTTTGTCGAAAAGGAGATAATGATGAAACCCAGACTGGTTCAATGCCTGTTGACCGTTGGACTCACCTCGCTCGTGGCATGCGGTGAAAACAACACCAGCAGCGGATCGGATTCGGACACGGATTCGGACACGGACACGGATTCGGATTCGGACACGGATTCGGATTCGGACGCGGATACCGACGCGGATACGGATTCGGACACGGATACAGATTCAGACACAAACACGGACACGAATTCGGACACGGATACCGATACCGACAGCGACACGGATTCGGATACAGACACGGATTCGGATACAGACACGGATCTGGGTTCACTGGAGCCCGGCTATGCATGTCCCGCCGGCGATCCGGAGACGTCCTATTTCTGTGTGGAAGGGGTAACCGCCAGTCCCGGCGAGACTGTTCGATTGCCCATTTACCTGATACTGCGCGCCGGTTGCCGGAAAGTGTCCCAGAGCGGTTTCTATTTTACTCTGTCCGACAGTTCTTTCACGGTGGCAGAAGACCCGTCAACACCAACCCAATGTCGAACCGATGACGATTGCACAGATGCCTATGGCGACACTGACGCATCCTGCACGAAAGTGGCCGATTGGTATGACGAGCCGCTGGTGTGCGAATGCCCTGTGGATCAGAGCATGGAGTTCTGTGATGCGGACGTCTGGCCGATGGCCTGCTCCATGCTGCACTATTATGAAGATGACGAAGAATACTGCTGGAACCATTTCGCTGATCATTCCAGTTGTCCGGGAATGTATCTGTTTGAAGGAGAGGTGGGTGGTCTGTTCATCACGATTCCCGGTGATATGCCCAGTGGCAATTACACACTGGAGATGGGCCACACGGTGTGGGTCGGGGGCGACAACTACACGGATGATGAATGCGAAAGTGAATTGGGACGAGGCGCCATCATTACCGTCAACTAGTTATCTGGCGCAGCGGAAGCCCACTGAGTCGGTCTGGGAGGTGTAGATCCAGGAGGCTCGGTAGGACACGGTCAATTGATTTTCGCTGGCAGTGGCGATGCCCAGGTGACCGCCCCTGGCGACCCGGCCATAGGTGCAGGAGGGCGCGTCCAGTGCGCTGCCATCGGTGGGCGCGCCGTTGTAAGTGGTATTGTAGCAGTCCTGCACCCACTCGGATACGTTGCCTGACATGTCACAGAGGCCGTGCAGCGTATCCCCGTCGGGCCTGGAGCAGACCGGGGCAGTCAGGTTTTCGCCACACCCCCATCCCCCTTCGTTCATTACGGTGAGCGCGCAGGTGGGCAGAGTGTCTCCCCACGGATAGCGCACGACAAGTCCCGCGCTTCGGGCGGCATACTCCCATTCGGATTCCGACGGCAGGCGGCCACCAATCCAGTCGCAGAATTCAAACGCCTGGTCCCAGCTCACAAAGTTCACCGGATGATCTGCAAACTCCGCGCCGGCGTGAAAGTTGGACCGGGTTCCCGTGCTGGGTATGCTGCAGTAGCCGGCAGTCACGCAGGCGGTGTACTGGGCTGCCGTGACTTCGGTCTGTAGAATATCGAACTCGGGAATCGTCACGTCATGCACCGGGGTCTCGTCGCCCGGATCGCCAATATATGCTGAATACCCCATGGCGTACGTGCCTGCCGGGATGGTGACCCAGACGACGTCGGCGATGCCCGTATCGGTGTCTTCCTCAATCGTGTCTGTATCTGTAATCACGGTGTCGGTATCCACCGGGGTGGTGTCACTCCCGGTGTCTGTGTCACTGGTTTCGGTGTCGCTGGAATCGGAATCGTCAGTGTCATCGGTGTCACCTGAATCGGTGCCATCCGTATCGCCGGTTTCTGTATCATCGGTTTCTGTATCGTCGGTTTCCGTATCGCCGGTTTCCGTATCATCGGTGTCGGCGGTGACGGGCACATCGCACAGGTCGCCCTCCCATCCGGGCTCGCATTCGCAGGAGTAAGAGTCTATCCAGTCCTCACAGGTTCCGTTAACGCATTCGTTGTCGATGCAGTCGTCCAGACTGTCCACATCATTGCCTGTTTCAAAGGTACAGCCCGATACCATCACCACGGGGCCAAGCAGCAGTCCGATTTGTCTGATGATTTTTTTCATTGTGGCTCTCTTTCGTCTGGTTACGCAAGTCCGGTGAACGGAGCACTGTTCTCAATCACTCCGGCAACAGTAACTATTAAATGGAAATAGTTGAACCGGCGTTTTCAAGGAAATTTGGACGGGATGGCGGTGAGTGTATTCAATGAAGCAACAGGGTAAAGGAGAATGGTCCGTTCCCCGTTGTGCGTTCCGTTACAGAGGGGTGACGTTCGGTTCCTTTGCCGATTCTCCTGCTGCATCGGTGGTGGGGGCCGCGGGATCGTCCGGGGGCAGCGGGATGGGGGCGGTGCCCGATATGCCCTGCAGGGCGGCTTCCAGATTGGCACGGGCCTGTTCTGCGGCCAGCGCTTCCAGCGCCGCCTGTTCTTCCATGAGGGCCACATAGCGCCGCGTGTATTTGACCGCCTTGTCGAAGTGGAGCGCGTTGTCGTGGCAGAGCCCCAGGTAATAGAAGATGTCCGGATGGGACAGGGCATAGGCTTCGTCTTCGCCCAGCAGTCCGGTCAGCACGGTGATGGCCTCCTCGCACTGGGTGGAATCGGACGGGTCCGCATTGAGGAAATGGAGATACCCCTGGAGGTGGGACATGACCGGACCGCCGGCCGCGCGCACTTCCTCGGGGATGGCGACGAACAGAATGAGGGCCCGCCGATAAGCCTTCTTCTTGATGGCCTGCAGCACCGGCGACAGGGCGCGCTGCAGTCGGCGCAGGGTTGGCGTGGTGGTTTCCGGATCGGCAAATGCGGGCCCCGGATCCCTTGCCGCCTCGGTCAGCAGATCCGCCATGCGGGTCGCCGAACGGGCCGATGGATGGTCCGGTGATATCCGCAGGGCCTCCTTCGCAAACACCTTTGCCTCTTCCTTGCGACCGTTCATCAGCAGGGACGTGGACATCATGGCGAGATGTTCCGCCCGCGACGCGCCCTCGCCGAGGCCGCTGACTTTTCCCATCATGCGGCCGAAAGGCCACTCCCAGGTGTAGATGGTGGCCAGATATCCCTGGAATCTGCGAAACGAAATCAAATCTCTCGGGGCGGCGAACTCGATGTGGGCGTTGTCGTCCGTGTTGATGGGCAGACCGGCCCAGGTGTCCCTGTCGGGCCCGTTCGTGTAGGCGATGACTTCGCTTCGATCGGAGAGGAGAATCCGCGCAAACAGGTCCGTTGGTGAAAACACGTAGGCCCGGTTCATTTCGCGACGGATGCGTTCGTCCGCCATGATTTCGTTCAGCCGGTCAAACTGGAACGCGATGGGCGAAAAGGAGCCCACGAGAATGGTGTCCGACGACAGGTCCTCGGCGGAGAACAGGGCCACGTGGGGATAGACGTCGGCAAAGGTGCGCAGGATGGTTTTCACGTTTTCGGGCGACATTTCGTAGAGCTGCACCCACTGGCCGAAAACGCCGCCCGGCTTCAACGCCTTCGCGGAAGCCGCAAAGCTGTCCCGCGTGAACATGTTGGACACGCCGGTGATCCACGGATTGGACGGCTCCGAGATGATTACGTCGTACCGGCCCGCTGCGGTGGCGAGAAAATTGCGCCCGTCGTTGGCCACCACGGACAGCCGATCGTTCACGATGTACGTGCCCGGATCGCGCCAGTTGTAGTCGGGAGAGTCCTTGCGGCGATACACCAGATGGTTCACGTCAAATTCCCGATGGCCGACGCTGCCCTCCTCGCTGCCGAACACGGCGGAAGCCTCGATGACCGCCGCTTCCAGCTCCACGCAGTCCACGTGCCGCACGGGAAATTCCAGCGCGGCGCCCACCGTGACGCCGGAACCGAAGCCGACGATGGCCACGTCCAGGTCTTCGGGGCCTTCTTTGTGCAGCAGCAGCGGCACTGCGGCGACCATGACCTGTGTGGGCATGTCGTCGCCGTTGGAGGCATCCACCTTGCCGTTGTTTTTCAGCGCGATGTGCCGCCCCCACATTTCGATGGACACGGTGGTGGTCACTCCGTCGTGGTAGTATTTCACGTCCGGTTCGCCCCAGGATTCCTCGTCGAGGGCGTCCTTCATGAGGGACAGGCGGAACACGCCGATGGTCAGGCGGGCGGGATCCCAGGCGGGAACCGTGGTGACAAAGGCAATGCAGGCGACAGCAGCAACGGCGGCAAAGGACCACCGCAGCCGCTGCCATCGGCCGGGAGCCGACACCATCACCGCGATGCCTGCCGCGCAGTAAATGGAAATGGACAGAAAGCAGGTGGCCTGCATGCCGACGCCGTCGGTCCAGCGGGAAAACAGGGGTACGAACACGAAGGCGGACAGGAAGGAACCGCAGATGGCGCCCAGGGTGTTCAGGGCATACACGTTGCCCACATCCCTGCCGATGCTGGACAGGGACGTGGAAATGGACTGGATGGTGAGGGGAAACGCGGCGCCCATGCAGAACGTGGCGGGAAAAACGGGCAGCGCGGCGACGATGAACATGAGAAACTGGATGAACCCCACATGGTCTTCGTAATCGCTGACGTTGCCGGTGACGAGACGCGCGAACACCCGGGGCAGATCGTCGATGTAGAGATAGCTCAGCATGACAGCGGCGGCGATGCACAGCTGCAGCACGCCGAGGGCGAATACGGGATTGCGGAACTTCCTGACCCTTGCGGAGAGCAGGGCGGAACCGGCGGCCAGTCCCACCAGAAATGCGATCAGCACGATGCCGAAGGAATAGACGGAGGAGCCGATGATCATGGCCATGGCCCGGTTCCACACCACCTGCAGGTTCATGGACGCGAGTCCCGACAGGAAAAAGGACAGCATGACCAGGAGGATGGCGGCGCGGCCGGGCGTTGGCGGTGGTGCAGCGTTATCGAGCAATCCATCCAGATCGCCGTCCGGATCGTCGCGGTCTTCCAGAGGCGGCTGCGCCAGGCGTTTTCGAAAAGTGAAGATGAGGGTGAACAGGCACAGGTTGATGATGCCCGCGGTGACGTTGGTGGCCCACAGGCCGATGGTCTTCAGCAGGATGAACGTGGCGGCGAAAACTCCCGTGATGGCGCCGATGGTGTTGAGCGTATAGAGAATGCCGATGCGCCGGCCCACCTGCTTCATGTGGCCTTCTTTCTGCATGAAGTAGCGGGCAAGGAGCGGCAGGGTGGCGCCCATGCAGGTGGTGGGCACGATGAGGAGCACGGCGACGGCGGCAAATCGAACCAGCGAGAACAAAAGGAAGTTGTTGCCGAGGTGGGCCGTCATCAGGGCGTTGAGGTGAGGGTAAACGCTGGAGATGATGACGGGAATGACAAAGGCGCACAGGCCCACAATGCCTTCGGCCACACCGTAGGCGAGCACCGGTGACTTCAGGCGGTCGGCGTAGCGGCCGAACAGCCAGGAGCCCAGGGCAAGGCCGCCCATGAAGCAGGTGAGCACCGTGGAGACCGCCAGCGTGGTGGCGCCGAAGACGTGCTCCAGATAGCGAATCCATACGGTTTCCAGGGTGAGGCTGGAAAATCCGGACAGAATGAAGGCAATGAGTACGACGGGATGCAAGGACGCCTCCGGTTGTGTCTTGAAGAACTCTGACGCCTTACCATATCGACCGCAATTGGTCTTGGGGAAACGGCAGCACCGCCCCGGGTTTGTCCGGATGCGGGATGTTGCTATATTCTGTCTGTCATGGTCCGCAGAAAGAAACGTCGGAAGACTGCCCGCTGGCAACCGGGTGCGCAAACACCCTTGCTCGCATTCGACACGGGCGTGCTGGTTGCTGCGGGGCTCATCGCTTTTGCACTGCCGCAGGGAATGGCGCTGTTATCCCTGTTTAACGCGTCCGGCCTGTGCGCCCTCTGCATCCTCGTCATCACGGTGATAACCGCCGAAATTATCACCATGCACGATCGCCTGATGGCGGCTTCCTGCAACGAAGGTTATCGCACCGCCATCAGCGTGGCCATCCGGTTGACCGGCATCCTCGTGGTGCTCGGCATGTGGTTTCTCATCCCTCTCAACCTGAAGAACAGCTTTCTCAGGGACACGGGTCTGGACACCATCCTGTTCATCGGCGGATTGATGGCCATCCTGGCCGGCGCCCTTCTGGGACTCGGCGAAAAGGGCGCGGGCATCGCCCTCTCGATGGGTGCAACCCTGCTCGGTGTGGCCCTGTGCCTGCCGTACGACCTCGCCCGGTGGGCCGGATCGAACGGTGAAGGACCCTGGTTCGGCATCGGCATCGGTGTCATCGCCCTCGTCGCCCTCATCGCCGCCGGCCGTTTCATCCACCGTCTGGACGATCTGGGCACCGCCGTGGAAAACTGGCTGGCGCAACGAGAAGGACAGCTCGCTTCCCGTAAACTGTATCCGTTCATCCTGGCGCTGGGGACGACGTTCTGGACGGCGCTGTACGCGGAACTGGTCACAAGGAATCTGTCAGGCGCCGGCGCCGTGGCCGCCCTCATCGGCATCGGCGTGGTGCCCTACCGGCTGCTGCGTCTCCTCATTCCACCTTTGTCCGCCGTTACCATTGTTTCGGGTCTGGCATCCCTGTCCCTGTGGCTGGCGGCGGTGAGCTGATCGGGTCGGGCAGGGTCTAAAAAAAGGTTCAGTCCGTCGGGGCTTTTTCGCGAATGTGCGGTCCGAGGACCATGTCGCTGTATGACTTTCCAGCCGGCACAATGGGATAGACCGCTTCGTCGATATCCGTGCGGGCTTCGAGGAGCGCCGGTCCCCGGGCGGCAAGGAATTCCTGCAGTGCCTCCTTCAGTAAGGAGCGCTCAGTAATACGCCGGCTGTACGCGAAACCGAAAGTCTTTGCCACCGCGGAAAAGTCTGCGTCCAGATCCCGGCTGGTCGCGGAATGCCGTCCGCCGTAGGCGGCGTCCTCGAGGTTGCGCACCATGCCGTCGCTCATATTGTTGAGCAGCAGAATCCGGATGGGGAGCTGGTTCGATCCGATGGTGTAGAGCTCTCCCATGTTCATGCGGAAGCTGCCGTCGCCGTCGATGACGAGGACGAGTGCGCCGGGGCGCGCGAAAACGGCGCCAATGGCCGTCGGCATGCCGAACCCCATGGTGCCGAAACTGCCGGAGGTAAGAAATCGTCCCGGCTGGCGCATCCGCAGGTGCTGGGCCGCCAGCATCTGGTGATTGCCCACGCCGGTGGTAATGACCGCGTCGTCGGGCAGCAGTTCATCCAGCAGGGCCATGATCTCCGCCTGCTGCAGGGAGGCGGCGTCGCGGTGGAAGTCGAGGGGCCACCGGCGGCGCGTGGCGACGCATTCGTTGCGCCAGGCATCGATGGACAGGCGGATGTCGTTCTGCTCCGCAAAGTCGCACAGGTCATTCAGGTAAACGGCGGCATCTCCGATGACCGAGAACGACGGCGAGCGTTCCTCCCTGATCTGGCGTACCTTGCGCGGGTTGATGTCGATGTAGGCGATGTCCGCCTGGATGGCAAAGCCGACCTTGTCCGCCACGCGGTCGTCCCAGCGGACGCCCACCGCGAAGAAGAAGTCGTTTTTCTGAATCATCATGTTCGGGCAGGGGGTGCCGTACATGCCCAGCATGCCCAGGGACTCCGGCGATGTTTCGTCGATGACACCCTTGGCCATCAGCGTATTGACCGCCGGAATCCGGAATCGATCATTGAATCGCCGGATGGCGCGGCTGCCGTCCGGATGATTGAGTCCGCCGCCGATGTAGAGCAGGGGACGGGAAGCGCGGGAGAGGCGTTCGAAAAACCGGCGGCACTGGGCATCCGACAGGTGGGTCTCATCGCTGTATACGCTCTCGAAGAACGCCCGGTCCCGCTGCTGGTAGCGCGTGCTCTCCCGCTGGAGGTTGATGGGAACGTCGATGACAACGGGTCCCGGCCGGCCCGCCCGGGCCAGGGCCCACGCATCCTTGACGGCCACCTCGATTTCGTCCACGTGGCTGATGGCGACCACCTTCTTGGCCGTCGGGCCGAAGACGCGACTCACGTCGATGTGCTGAAAGGAATCGGTTCCCAGCTTGTGTTCGGGCACCTGACCGGCAATGACGATGACGGGAATGGAATCGGCAAAGGCATCAGCCACCGCTGTAAGGGTGTTGGTGATGGCGGGCCCGGAGGTAACGATGGCCACGCCCACGCCGCCCCCCGCCCGGGAAAACCCGGCCGCCGCAAAGGCCGCCGACTGTTCGTTGGCGTTGACGACAATCAGGATGCCCTGCCGCGCGAGTTCGTCCATCACGGGAAGGATGGCCGCTCCCGTGTAACCGAACACCTGCGCCACACCCAGATCCCGAAGACTTCGAACCAGAATTTCCGCACCGCTCATGGTCATGTGGATGATCCTTCCGTTGTTTTGCCGCAGCAGTAGTTATGGACGCACCCGGCCGATGTCAAGTGACGATGCTCAGCGGCTGCCCATGGCAAAGCCGTCGGTCTCTGAGCCGGAGGCGTTTGTCGCCGGGAAGTACACGCAGTAGTGCCCCGCGGACGGAGGCAGGGGCAGGTAGTTGGAGCCATCGTTGTTGCAGGCCATTGTCACGCCGTTGACGACCAGGCTGCGACCGCTCCACCAGCACCGGAATTCCTCCGCATCGGGCGCGTTCAGGATTTCGTAGCAGGCCTCCGTGTTGAGGGGAATGCCGGTGGGGTGCAGGCTGGTGCTGTTGTTGTCGCACTTCACGGCGAGGCCGACAAAGTGGTCGTCCTCCGTGTAGCACACATCCTTGTGCAGCAGGGTGAGCCCGTCGCAGCGATCGTCCATCACCACCGGATCGCAGGGGCTGTCCACGCACTGGCCGGCAAAGCAGCCCTGCCGCACCGTGTTCGACGGGGTATCCACAAAATCACAGGACACGCCAGTCCCCGCCCCGCCGTCGTAACAGCCGCCGCAGTTGTCCGGATCCGTCGCCGTATCCGTGCAGACGCCGCCGCACAGCGTCAGCCCCGGCGCACACTGGCAGGTGCCCTCCTGACAGGTGAATCCACTGGCCGTGTCGCAGACTTCGCCCCCGGATGCCACGCAGCCGCCGCAGGCGTTGTTGTTCGTCATCGGATCCACGCAGCCGATGCTGTCGCAGTCGGTGGGCAGTTCGGCGGGACACTCGCAGGTGCCCTCGGTGCAGACGCCGTTCGCCATGCAGGCGATGCCGCATTCATCGGGCAGAAATCCGCAGTGTTCCTCGTCCGTCAGCGGATCGACACATTCTCCGTCGCAGGACACGTGGGTGGCCAGACACCGGCACTGTCCGGCCAGGCATTCGGCATTCGCGCCGCAGTCTTCGCCCGCCTCATCATCTTCGCAGGTTCCGGAGGCACCGCAGAAGTCGGCATCCGTCAGCGGATCCGTGCAGGCGCCGTCGCACTTGATGGTGCCACCCGGACAGCCGCAGTCCCAGACGCCGGCCGTCTCCAGGCAGACCTGTCCCGCGCCGCAGCGCCGGTTGCATTCCCGGCAGTGATCGTCCGTGACGGGAAGCAGGCACACGCCATTGCAGTAGAGTTCCCCGACGTTTTCACACTCGGGGGAGGTGATGGGGCCCGTATCCGTCGAATCCGGCCCGCCGCTGTCCGAAGACGTTGACGAATCCATCGTCGACGACGTGTCGCCGCTGTCTGTTCCGTCGGGGCCACCACCGCCCGGCCGCGGCACATCGGAGCTGCACGCGGCGAGCAACACCCCGGCAATTGAAAAAATAAGAAATCTGGCAAGCATGACGAACACAACACTCCTTCCCGGCGGCGCCACCACAGAATGATGACCGGCACCCGCCGCACGGGGCAATTCTATCATTTCCGGCAACTACAGTGCCACAGGGTTTTCGAGCCAGGAAAGGAGCTGGGCGGCGCTGACGATGCGCACCTCGGGGATGGCCCTCGCGTATTCGATGAAATCGGTCACCACCTGAATGCGCTCCTCAGAGGTGGTGTTCTCGATGCTTCCCCAGGAATCGATGGCGTACAGGGCCACGTGCATGCACAGGGTCATGGGCGCCCGGTTGCCGGCGAGCCGCTGATCGAGGGAATACTTGAACACCGCCAGTGCCTCCGCGGCGGTCATGTCGTAGTCGTTCCATACGTCGTAGTCGAGGCCCCGCAGGCGTCCGTCGCCGGCGTGGAGGAACGCATTGTCCAGATCGTTGTCGAGGTAGCCGGGCGCTGCGGCCAGCTTTTCGCGCAGACCCGGCGCGACGCCGTAACTCGCGCACCGATCATCGGGAGGGGCGAGGAACGGATAGACCGGGACTTCCCAGATTCCCGGGTGGGCACCGATGCGGACATCGCCGGGACTGCCGCCGTCCAGGCGGTAGGGCCAGTAGTAGTTGGTGCCGTCGCGGCCTTCCTGGTAGCCCTCCTCAATGCTGCAGTCATAGAGGAACCCCAGGTCCGCCAGCACGTCGAACAGCGCGTCGTTGTATTCGAGGTACGGCGCCCGGAAGCCTTTCAGCTCCGACGCGGATATGCCGACGCCCACGCTCGACAGGTGAGCCGTTGCCTCGTCAAACGGCAGGATGATACGCGCAGTGCAGTCGCTGATTTCCGCTTCCCACTCGCCGTATGATGCATCGATCCCGTGGGGGTGGTTCATCGTGTGGTTGCCCAGCTCATGGCCCCGCTCGAAGGCGAGACGCCAGGCCCGCGTGTTGTCCCCCGGCGCATCCCCGTCCTCGGCCTCCCAGTCGAGATAGGTGCCGTTGCCGTACGCGGAAAAATGGATGGGCGCACCGTCGAAGGTGGCCGCGTTGCCGGTTCCTTCGTGATTGGTCTTCCCGTCGAACAGGGCCAGCAGGAAACCCATGCCCGTCTGTGTGGACAGACCCGCGTGAGCATTGTCGTCGGTGCCGAGGACGATGAACACCGGCACCTGTGATGCCGCAAGCCCGCCGGGGGGATCCGTGTCCGGTGTGCCGATGGGAAGCCCCGTGTCGGAATCTCCATCGGTG
>JAKQNG010000216.1 GCA_029565915.1 Deltaproteobacteria bacterium | reverse complement strand
GGCCGCCGGCCGGCCGGGCACGCTGACGGCGGACATGATCCGGCCGGGTGCCATGGTGGTGGATGTCGGGGTGAACCGCGTGCCGGACGCTTCCAGGGCCTCGGGGTACCGGCTGGCGGGCGATGCCGATTTCGACGGGCTCCGGGACGTGGCGGGCGCGATCACCCCCGTGCCCGGCGGCGTCGGCCCCATGACCATCGCCATGCTGCTGCGCAACACCGTTGAAGCGGCCCGCCGGAGGAGGACCGCCCCCGCATGATCCGCGTTCTCAACCGCTACATGCTCTGGGATTTTCTCAAGCATTTCCTGCTGACGCTGGCGGTGCTGACCTTCGTGATGTATGTCGGGGCCGTGGTGAAGGCCATTGACTACATGGCCCGGGGCATCTCGGGGCCGCTGATCCTGAAGATCTTCGCGCTCAACATTCCCTTCACGCTGTCGTTCGTGATTCCGATGAGCCTGCTGACGACGGTGCTACTGCACTTCGGGCGGCTGTCGGCCGACGGCGAGATCACGGCCATGAAATCCTGCGGGGTCAGTCTCTGGCAGATGGCGGCGCCCATCCTGCTGGGATCCGTTCTGCTGTCCGGGATCTGCCTGTACCTGAACGCGACCCTGTCGCCCCGCAGCCATTTCGCCCGCCGCCAGATGCTGCGGGAACTCGGCGAGGAGGATCCCCTGGCCCTGCTCGACGAGGGCCGCTTCATCAGCGATTTTCCGGGCGTGAAGGTCTATATCGGCAAGCGCTCCGGCTCCCGTCTCGAGGATATCATTCTGATCCAGTTCGACAAGGATGCCACGCGCGCCGAGGTGCGCGCCCGGGCCGGGCAGGTGGCGTACCATCCCGACACCCGCGTGATGGACATTCTGCTCGAGGAGGTCCGGCTGACGGAATACGACAAGAACGATCCCACCGATCTGGCCAAGGCCCGGATGCTCAGCGCCGAAAGCTACCCGATCACCCTGAATCTGCGGGAAATGCTGACCAAGTCGAAGATCAGCAAGAAACCCTCCGACATGGTGTTCACCGAACTGGTGCATGCCATCCAGCACATCCGGCGGGTGTTTCCGGACATCCGGGAGCAAAACGTGCCGCGCATGCGGTCCAAGATGGCGGTGGAAGCCAGCCAGCGCCTCGCGCTGGCCCTGTCCTGCTTTTCGTTCGCCCTGATGGCCATTCCGCTGGGCATCCGCTCCCACCGCAAGGAGTCGTCCATCGGCATCGGCATGGCCCTGGTGCTGTTTTTTCTCTTTTATCTGTTCATTATCCTGTCCGACGCCCTGGTGGATTATCCCCAGTGGCGCCCGGACCTGATTCCGTGGATCCCCGTGCTCGGCTGCCAGGCCATCGGGTTTGCGCTGATGCATAAAAACCGGTGAACGGCGGGGCGGGCGCGCTTTTTCTCTTGCCGGGAGGGGGGGCGGGCCGTAGTGTCTGCGGAGACGATATCCGGCCGTGCCTGTAGCTCAATTGGACAGAGCGTTAGCCTCCGGAGCTAAAGGTTGTGGGTTCGACCCCCGCCAGGCACACCATTCCCGGTTTTCCGGCTCTCCACCCCATGCGGGAACGAGACCGCCCGATTCCCCCGATCCCCGGCAGGCCCGGACTCAGTCCAGCTTGGACTTGTATTGCCCCTTGATGTATTCCACGAAGAATCGGCCCTTGGAATCCGCCTTCTGGAACCGTTCGAACACGGAGGCGGGGACCTCTTCGTACAGATAGACATCCAGGCTGTTGTGCATTTGCACGGCCAGCGTTTTGGCGTCGGCGTCATAGCCGATTTTGTCAATCAGCGACGATTTCACGGACTGCATTTCCATGTCCGCGGCCAGCCCGGCGACCGCGCCCAGCAACAGAAGAACAACAGCGGTGGCAAACATTTTCATCAGGGCAGTCTCCCGGGTTCCATGGGCCCAACCATAGCACGATCGCACCGAAAAACAAGACCGGGATTGCGTTTCGTTCCGGTTCCGCAGTGGGGAAAAAGATATCGGGGTTTATAAACAGCGTTCTATTTATTACCAATTTACCATTAGTGAGATATGATTAGAAATAATTCATATATGTAAACAACATATCGGAGTTTATAAACACCGTGCCAGGGGGTTGGGAGGGGAACTTCCGGAGGCGGACGGTTGTGGGATCAGGTTTGGGCCGGGGTGGCGCGGAAGAGGGCGGGGTCGCCGAGGGGGGTGAGGGAGTGGAAGGCGAGCACCTGGCCGCGTTCCCAATGCCGCAGGGCCTTGCGTCCGTGGGCATCGAACT
>JAKQNG010000201.1 GCA_029565915.1 Deltaproteobacteria bacterium | reverse complement strand
GAACCGTTCTTCACCACCAAGGAACCCGGAATGGGCACAGGAATGGGCCTCTCGGCGGTCCACGGAACGGTGGCCAGCCACGGCGGCAATATCCAGGTGGACTCGGAACCCGGCCGAGGAACGGTTTTTGTGATGACCTTCCCGTGCAACGACACCCGTCTACCCGGCTAATAAAAATTGCTGGAAGTGATTTTTATCGAGGTGCGGAGGCGGACGGCGAACCGGACACGGAAAAATCAGACCCGATACTCGGACCAGCGGCGGACTTTCAATTTTTCAACAGGAATGCGGTGCAGCGCGGTGGCGAGTCGCCGGGCGAGCTGCGTATTGGTCAGTAACGGAATGCCGAAATCCACTGCCGCGCGCCGGATCAGGTAGTCGTTGGTCAGCTCTTCTTTCTGATAGGTCTTGGGAATGTTGATCACCAGGTCAACTCTGCGATTCTGAATGACCTCAATGGCACTGCGGGGTTGTTCATCCAATGGCCAGGAGAGCTTTTCCGAATTGATGCCGCGGGCGGCCAGAAAATCGTGCGTGCCTCCTGTCGCGTAAAACGAAATGCCCATGTCCGCCATGAGTCGGACACCCTCCAGCAGGGCGATTTTTGATTTTTCGGGTCCGCTGGAGAGCAGCACGCTGCGAATCGGAAAGTTGTAGCCCACCGCAATGAGCGCCTTTAAAAACGCCTCGTCAAAATCCCATCCCATGCAGGCGACCTCGCCGGTGGAGGCCATCTCCACGCCGAGTGTCGGATCAGCGCCCTTCAGTCGCGTGAACGAAAACTGAGGCGCCTTGACCGCCACGTAATCCAGATCCAGCGAAAACGTGGGCTGCTTTTCCACGGGCCGACCCATGATGACCTTTGTCGCCGCTTCAATAAAATTGCGCTTCAACACCTTGGACACGAACGGGAAACTGCGGGACGCGCGCAGGTTCACCTCGATGACCATCACTTCGTTGTTGCGCGCCAGGAACTGGATGTTGAACGGACCGTTGATCTGCAACTCCTCCGCCACCCGTGCGGATACGCGCCGCAACTGCCGCATGGTTTCGAGGTAGGTCCGCTGGGGCGGCAGGACGAGGGTGGCATCGCCGGAGTGGACACCGCCGTTCTCCACGTGTTCGGACACGGCCCAGCACACGAGGGACCCGTTCTCGGCCACCGCATCCACGTCAATTTCCTTGGCGTTCTCGATGAACTTGGACACCACCACCGGATGCTCCGGCGAAACGTCGGTGGCATCGGAAAGAAAATCCGCCAGCTGGCTGCGATCCACCGCCACTGCCATGGCCGCACCGGACAGTACATAGGACGGCCGTATCAGGACGGGATATCCCACCCGATCGGCAAATCCATAGACCTCGTCGAGGGATGTGAGCTCCATCCAGGGCGGCTGGGGAATGTGCAGTTTTTCGAGCATGCTCGAAAACGCGTAGCGATTTTCTGCCCGATCCACGTTGACAGGCGACGTGCCCAGCACCCGCATTCCCGCCCGATGGCAGGGCATGGCCAGATTATTGGGGATCTGTCCGCCCATGGACAGGATGAGTCCGAGAGGGCGCTCCAGCCGATAGATCTCCCGCACCGTTTCAAACGACAGTTCTTCAAAATACAGTCGATCACATTCGTCGTAATCGGTGCTGACGGTTTCCGGGTTGTGATTGATCATGATGGTGCGGAACCCCAGTTGACGCAGGGTCTTCACCGTGTTGACACAGCACCAGTCGAATTCCACCGAACTGCCGATGCGATAGGCGCCGGGACCCGCGATGGCCACTCCGCCCGAATCCAGCGCCAGATCATGGGCAGACGCGTTGTAGGAAAGATACAGATAGTTGGTGGCCGCGGGATACTCCGCCGCAAGGGTATCGATCTGCTTGACCCACGGATGAAGGTCCATTGTCTGCCGGGCCGCATACACCTCGTCAGCGGTTACCTTTGCCGAGATGGCGATCTGCACATCCGAAAATCCGTGCTGCTTGGCCGTCAGCATCAGCTCCTGTTCTGTCAGCACAGCGGCGCCGGAGAGGGCAATGCGCGCGTTGATTTCCACAATGTTCTTCAGCTTGTCGAGAAACCAGCGATCCACCTTTGTGATGTCGTAAATCTCATCGACGGACATCCCCTTTTCAAGCGCCATGACAAGTCCCCAGATGTGCTTGTCCGTTGGCCCGCGAAGTTCTGCATCCAGATCCTTCTCGTCCACCATGTCACTGCAGACCGCTCCCCGGGCGCCGATTTCCAGCATGCGCAGGGCCTTCTGCAGGGCCTCCTCGAACTTGCGGCCGATGGACATCACCTCGCCGACCGACTTCATGGCCGAGCCGATGCGCTGGGACACGCCCTGAAACTTTTTCAAATCCCAGCGGGGCACCTTCACCACAACATAGTCCAGCGCGGGCTCGAAGCAGGCGCAGGTGGCCCGCGTTACCGAGTTCCGCACGTCGATGAGCGAATGGCCGATAACCAGTTTGGCCGCCACGAAGGCCAGCGGATATCCAGTGGCCTTGGATGCCAGGGCCGAGGAGCGGGACAGTCGGGCGTTAATCTCGATGACCCGGTATTCGCGACTGTCGGGCGACAGGGCGTACTGGATGTTGCACTCGCCCACCACGCCCATGTGGCGCACGGTTCGAATGCCGATTTCCCGCAGCCAGTGATACTCGTCGTTGGTGAGGGTCTGGCTGGGCGCCACCACGATGCTCTCCCCCGTGTGCACGCCCATGGGGTTCAGGTTCTCCATGTTGCAAACAGTGATGCAGTTGTCATAGGCGTCGCGGACGATTTCGTATTCGATTTCTTTCCAGCCGCCCAGGTATTCCTCCACCAGAAGCTGATCCGCGTGGGCAAAGGCCCTTGCTGCCAGGTCTTCCATCTCCTGATCATTGTGGCAAACGCCGGAGCCCAGCCCGCCGAGGGCAAACGCCACCCGCCCCATCACCGGATAACCGATCTGCCGCGCCGCCGACACGGCATCCGCCACGCTGCCGGTGGGAATGCTGCGGGGCGAATCCACGCCAATCTCGTTCAGCTTCGCGACAAACGCTTCCCGGTCTTCCGTGTTGATAATCGTCTCAACAGATGTACCGAGCACCTCCACGCCGTGTTTCTGCAGAATGCCGGCATGATGGAGCGCCACGCCGCAGTTGAGCGCGGTCTGGCCCCCGAAGCCCAGCAGGATGCCGTCCGGTTTCTCCTTTTCAATCACCTGCTCCACGAATGCGGGCTTGACCGGAATGAAGTACACCTCGTCGGGCAAATCTTCCGACGTCTGAATGGTGGCGATGTTCGGATTGACCAGAATGGTGCGGATGCCCTCTTCCTTCAGCGCCTTGATGGCCTGGCTGCCCGAATAGTCAAACTCCCCGGCTTCGCCGATCTTCAACGCGCCGCTTCCCAGAATGATGACAGTATTGACCTTCTTCATCGCCCGCTTCCTTTCTTTACGGCGTCGGCAAACAGGTCGAACACAAAGGCCGTGTCCGTCGGTCCGGGATTCGCCTCGGGGTGAAACTGCACACCGAAGAACGGCCGCGTGCGATGGCGGATACCTTCCACCGTGCCGTCGTTCGCATTTTCAAACCACACGTGCCAGTCCCCTTTCAGCCGATCCGCACGAACCGCGTATCCGTGATTCTGGGACGTGATGTAACAGCGCTTCGTCCGCACTGCCTGACCGTTGTTGTCCACGGTCATCTCGATGCAGGGCTGATTCTGGCTGCGATGGCCGAACTTCAGTTTGTAGGTATCCGCCCCCGCGGCCATGCCGAGAATCTGATTGCCGAGGCAGATGCCCAGAATGGGTTTGCCGAGGGCCAGTGCATGCTCAATATGGGTGACTGTCTTCCGGCAGGTCTGCGGATCACCGGGACCGTTGGAGATGAAGATGCCGTCGAAATCCATGTTGAAGAAGTACTCCGTGTGCGGCACGTTCACCACGTTGAGGCCCCGTTCCACCAGCGCCCGCGTAATGCTGGTCTTGCAACCGCAGTCCACCAGGATCACCGTGGGACGATCCGCCGTGTGGGTGCCGACGGTGGACACGTTCTTCGGCGCCACCTCGGATACGAGGTCCGTGGCCATCGGATCGTAGAAGGGCAGGTCTTCGTCATCGACGACAATCTTTCCGAGCATGCTGCCCTCTTCGCGCAGCATGACGGTCAGGGCGCGGGTGTCGATGCCCGCGATGCCGGGAACACCGGCGGAGGCCATCCAGTCTCCCAGGGACTGAACCGCCTGGTAGTGGCTGTAGTTGGGTGAATATTCACAGACCACCAGTCCGGCAATCTGAATGCCGTGGGACTCAAAGCCGACGGGCAGCCCGTTGGCGTCCAGCGCAAACGCGGGCACGCCGTAGTTGCCGATGAGGGGAAACGTCATCACCAGAATCTGTCCACGGTAGGAGGGATCCGTCAGGGTTTCCGGATATCCCATCATGCCCGTGTTGAACACCACTTCGCCGGCAATGCTGCGACAACTGCCGAACGACGTGCCTTCAAAAACGGCGCCGTTCTTCATGACCAGTCTGACTCTGTGTTGTTTCATCGCGGTTCCCATCGGTGGAGGGGCATGCCCGGTTTCGCTGCCGGAAAAAGCAGCGGGTGCGCCCTGCAGTCCCGGATCGGTCTTGCACAGCGTCACCGTCCGGTACCTAAGCGGACGCATAGGTGTTGATAAGTTCATATTTATAAACTATTGATGATTCGCCATGAGTTTGCTGCATCCGGGTCTCGAAGCCTTTATCGCGGTCATCAAACACACCACCGTCCACGGCGCTGCGCGGGAGATCGGATTGACCCAGACAGGGGTCACCCAGCGCATCCGCGCCCTCGAACGCCAGCTCGGCACCACGCTCTTCACCCGCTCCCGCAAGGGCATGCACCCCACGCCGGAAGGGGAAGCCCTTTATCGCTATTGCCTCAGCGCCCGGGATCTGGAAGGGCAACTTCTGTCGTTTCTGCACAATCAGTCCGACGAATCCACGGTACGTGTGAACATCTGCGGTCCGTCTTCCATGATGCGCAGCCAGGTCATTCCCGAAGCGACTAAAATTCTCGACGAGTTTCACAATGTCACATTCACCTTCAACCTCAACGATGACGAATCGGCGCTGAAGCAGCTCAAATCCGGTGTTGCGCAGCTCGCCGTGCTGACCAGGGGAGAAGTCGTGAACGAGCTGGACTCCAAGCTGCTGCAGCCGTGCCGGTATATCCTCGTGGGGCCCGCGACGTGGAAGGGACGCAGTATTAAAGACATCGTCAAGACGGAACGCATCGTCGACTTCAACGCGTCAGATGACGCAACTTTCCAGTTTCTCCAGAAATTCGACCTTTTTGACGGATGCATCAAAGAACGCCATCTGGCCAACAATACGGATGCCCTCGCGAGCCTCGTCGCCAATGGCTGCGGTTACTCGGTGCTCACCCGTCGATTCGCCGAACCACTCATCAAGGCAAAGCAGGTCATCAACCTGAACGAAAAGTGGGAACTGGCCGTGGATTTTGCACTGGCGTGGTATCCCCGCCACGAAATGCCGCCCTATTTCGCCCGCCTGATCAAATCCATCAAATAGCCACTGTGTTCGGCTTCCTCAGAACGTAAAGCCGGTGACCAGCCCGCCGGTATGTCCATCAACGACTGGAAATACTCCGCCGAACCGAACTGACGCCTCTGCGGACAACTGCTTTTCCAACTCGGGAAGCTTCTGCCACGCCCGCCGGATTCGCCGGACTCCTCCGACCAGCAGCACTGCACCCGGAATCGCGAAATGGAGACCGATACCACCACTCAACATGGCGGACATTCCATAAATGACACTGAGCATGCTGTTTTCGTGCCACGCCAGAGCGGACAATACAATTGCGCCAATGATACCGGTATCCCCGATGGACAGGAGGATACTGCCGGTCACCAGCAGGATGCGGCCGTTCCGGAGGCTTCTCTCATAACGCCTGATTTCCTTTGCAATGTTCTGCGATTGCCTGGTGTCATTCACTTTTTCCGATATCGCTGCAGCATCAAGAGGAACCGCTGAATCCGGACGAGATGGTTCCGCTGCCGACGACAGGCGGGACAGGACAATCAGCAGACCGATACAGAAAACGGCAATGCACTTCTTCATTGAAAACAGGATACCGGACCCTCCGCGCACATTCAAGTCGATGGTTTCGGGGCGGCCATCCAGCGGGCGCCGCGTCCGCGACCCTTGAGCACCAGCCCTTCTGCCTGCTGCAGATCCGCCAGGGCCTGCTGGCGGGAGATGCTGTGTTCCACTGCGTCCAGATACTGCGACAGGGCAACGTCTCCCTGCCGCTCCACCAGCGACCGCAGGATCCGGCGCCGGGTATCCCGATCATACCGACCGACCATCGCCCGGGTGACCCTGTCCGCGATGGGGCGCTCCTGACCGATGAATCCCCAGCGCGCGTAAGCCGCCAGATTCAGTCCCATGCGCCGCTCACTCATCCGGCTGCCGGGGACGGACATCCCGATGAAGAACAATTCCGCAGGTGATATCCGCGAAAACCCGGCAGACACATAGTCCGCCATCCAGGTCATTTCCTTTTCGTCCGAGGCCTGCCTGGCAAACTCGAACACTACCAGAAGGGCCTGGGGCCAGCGGGATTTCCGGAGGGCACTGCGGAGCCGCAGGGGATTCAGCGCCTGCCATCCTTCCAGCATAAACTGAAGCAGGATGGACAGCAGCCGCGCATCATAGCGCAGCATCTCGCCTGCAATGGCCAGCAGCTCTTCGGGATTGGCGGGACGATAGGGCCAGGCGGACTTCCTGCCGATACACGATGCCCCCAGAAGGGACAGTTCATGATACAGCCGCTCCAGATGGGACAGCGGCGGCGGACCGTCCAGCCATCCGGCCTTCATGGTTCCAGCTCGTCGCAGAGATCGTCAAAATAGTCGGCCGCCCGTTCTGCTCCCGGAATTCTTCTTTCGATGAGCGCGTCCAGATGGCGACTGACCAGCTCTTTCGAATGGAGGAGGCCGAGCAGGCGGACGGCATGGGGACGATCCTTGTCCCGTGCGGAAAAGCATTTCATGATCATCAAATCTTCCGGTCCAAGGGCATCCACGCTCAGATGAACGCCGCAAAATACCCTGACCAGTCGTTCGCCATAGTCCGGCGGCAGCACATGCGCAAAAGTAGAAAAATGGAAATTCAACCAGTCCGACGGAATCTGCAGCGTCGCTGCCACCCGCCGGGCAGCCCCGTCGATTTCGGAAAGGGACAGACTCCCCTTCGCGGGAAATGCATCGATATCAAAGGTGCCCAGCGGGTGATCGTAGGCCAGCACCATGGCACCACCTCCGCCGATCACCAGTCGCACTGCGCCATCCAGAATGGCATCCAGCTCCCGGAGGGCTGTCTGCATGGTTTTTGCGTTCATTGGACGTTCTGACACGATAAATAAATAACAATTAATTAACTAGTTGTCAATTTCAATCACGGCCATCCATCCGGTTCCCGGAATTCAACCCCCGGGTGTCTGATAATCAACTACAATGAAAACCGGATTTGCCGGAGAAACGAGGAATCAGATGAACAGGATCTGGGCACTGTATGTGGCATGCATTGTCAGTATCGCAACGGGGGCCTGCACGGACAACGACTCGCAGGATGCGGACACCGACGCCGACGCGGACAGCGACGCCGATACGGACAGCGACGCCGACACGGACAGCGATTCTGACACGGACAGCGACGCCGACACGGACAGCGATTCCGACACGGACAGCGATTCCGACACGGACAGCGATTCCGATACGGACAGCGATTCCGATACGGACAGCGACAGCGACGACACGGACACGGGCGAACCTGTCGACAATGAGTGGGGATTTCCCATGCGGGTTCCCGGAAGCCACGAAGTCACCTGTGAAGGCGGTGACTACCAGGAAACCGAAGTGGTCGACTTCGGCGACGCGGACATGCTGTGCACGTTCTCGTTCGACGGTGAAGAAGGCATGATCTACGTGCAGAACGAAGCCGTCGATTGCCAGTGGTTCATGTCCCAGGTGCCGGTCTACGAAAACACGGGTGCGTGGATCTCGGTGGACGGCAACGTGTCGCCCCTCGCGGATGCGCTGTACGACCACGGCGGCAACCACGGCAACGATTTCATGCAGTTCACCCGGGATGCCACAACGTTCCGGTATGACCATTCGTCGTTCGGCTTCGGCTGGCATGCCTGTTACCCCATGGACTGCATGCAGGTGCTGGATGAGGAAGGGGACGTGATCGAGGACGGTTGCACCTGCGACCGGACGCTGCCGGTCATCTGCACACAGATCGGAACGGACGGCACCTGGGAAGAACTGGTGGACAACTTCGCCGTCTGTCTCGGCGACGAAACGTGCGGAGCGAAATAGCCTCCCATGAAACCAGCGATCACATCCACTATCAGTGCCTTCCTGATCCTGGCCGGCGCCTGCGCCTCCTCCGGAAAGCAGTCGCTGGTGGTGCACATTGCCGACGTCGACGGCGCCACGCCGTCCGAATACGTCACCGTTGCCGCCTGGGAAGACGATACCGTGGAGCTGCTCGTGTGTCCTGCGGGGGAACCCACGGCCCGCCTGTCCTGTCGCGACAGTGGGATTCGCGTGGTCCCCGGCGATATCGATGTCGACGTCACCGTCCGGGCCCGGGGCTATGCCTTCTCCACCGTGTCCATCCAGATGGACGAACTGCACTGGGCCGATGGCGTCGCCCGCGTCGACATGGTACTTGCCGGACTGGAATCCTTCACCTGCAACGACGACTACTGCACCGGATTTGCGCCGGACGGCAGCGACGATTTTAACAGCCTCGCCTATGAAACGACATCGGAGCAGGGTCGCCTGTCCGCAGTGAAATTCTATCTGCGCCACATCGACACGGCCCCGGAAGTGTATTTCATCAACACGACGAAACACCAGCTCCACTACACCTTCGTGCGCGACGTTCTGGGCTTCTCCGGCTCCCGTATCGACTATGACATGGAAACCTATTTCGCCGACGACCGCACGGCCATGGCCGGCACCCTCGTGTACTACCCCGACGTCACGGCGCCCAGCAGCGCCTTCGGCGGCGATGTAACGGCCCCCATGGCCCTCACCTTCTTTCCCTCCGATTCCCTCACACCGGAACACGCGGCCATCGCCCTGCGGTTGCTGGAGGAGCGGACGGGACTGGTCTCTCTGCACGGCGCCGACGCGCGCATGGCCTATGTGCCCGCGGGAACGGCGCACGAAGAAGACCTGGCGGACCATACGTCATTGTTCACCAACGCCGGCGCCCTGTGGCTCACGACACAGGAACTGCACGGTAGCAGCCGCATCCAGATCATGAATGACGGCGAGGCGTATGGAACCCTGCGCCGTATGACCCCCGAGGAGCTGGCGTCCGCGGTCGTTTCCTTCAAGGACATCCTCGTGCTCACGCGGCTGCCGGTGGAACTCCCCCTCGTGGGCGGCACCATCACCGAAGAGCTGCAGACGCCCCTCGCCCACGTGAACGTGGCCGCCATGGCCCGGGGCACGCCCAACGTGGCGTATCTGGACGCGGGAACCGACCCGGACATCACCGCCCTGCTGGACCATCTCGTTCACTTCGTCGCCGCGAACGGTGCGTTTTCCATCGAGGCCGCCACCATGGAAGAAGCCACTGCCTTCTGGGAAGGCCGCGAGCAGCCGCCTGTCCCCCTCGAATCGGATCTGCTGTTTGATGAGCTGGCCGGATTTAACGAGCTGGGATTCGACGATTCCATCCGGGTGGGCGCCAAGGCGGCCAATGTGGCGGAGCTGTGGTCCATCCTCCCCGACGCAGTGCCCCAGGGCTTTGCCGTTCCGTTCTACTACTACCATCAATTCATGAACGCCACGGTGGTGACCGGAGCCCTGTGCGCCCTGGCGCGGACCGACTGTGTGGAAGAAGGACGGGACGCCGCCCTGTGCGATGGGGCGCAGGTTGTCTGTGGGGCCTGCGCGGATGCGGCTGAAACCCTTGGCGACTGCGCCCGACGCCTCACGGAAGACAGCGCATTCTCGTCCGATACGCTGCTCCGCGAGGCCATGCTCGACGGGTTGCAGCATCACATCCGGACCGCCGAAGTGGACGCCGCATTTGCCGCGCTGCTGAACGGCCGGGTCACGGAGCTGTTCGGCACGGACGTCGTCCGGTTGCGTTCCTCCACCAACGCGGAGGATCTCGCGGCATTCTCCGGCGCGGGCCTTTACGAATCGGTCAGCGCCAACGGACCGGAGCCTGGCGAAACCCCGGCCGAAGAAATCCGCAAGGTCTGGGCATCCATGTGGAGTTTCCGGGCCTTCGAAGAACGGGAATTCTGGGGCGTGGACCACCACTCGGTGTACATGGGCGTCCTCGTCCATCGCGCATTTCCCGACGAACAGGCCAACGGTGTCCTGGTTACCCGCAACCTGGCGGACCCGCTGACGGACGGCATTTATGTGAATGTGCAAAAAGGTGAGGAATCCGTCACCAACCCCCTGGCGGGCATCACACCTGAAATCTTCACCATCATTCCCGGCCCCGAATGGGGCTCCGTGCAGGTGGCGCGCATCGCCTATTCGTCCCTGCAACCGGATTCACCTCTGCTCACCGATGCGGAAATCGCCCTGCTCAACCAGACGGCGCGCACCGTCCGCTCCCACTTCGCGCCCCTCTACGGCATCGCCCCGGCCAGCGCGGCCGTGCTGGAAATGGAATTCAAATTCCACGGCGATAGTCGGGATTTCGTGCTGAAGCAGGTGCGCCCGTTCCTGCAGTCGTCGCAGACAAAGTAGGGGCGGACCTGTGTGTCCGCCCGGTCCATGGCATCTTGCGGCATTGTCAGGGTAGTGGCCGGGGGCGAGTGCGAGAGTGGAACTGCTGGTCTGAGGCGAATGATGAGATCGATGAAAGAGGCGTAATTACTTTGCGATGGAATTGTTGGATTCGGAATCGACATCATCCGGAAACACTCGATGACCTTCAAAAACCGTCAGCACATGAACGGCACCTTCGAATACGCGATACACGATTCTATAATTTCGCACGATGACTTCGCGTACTTCCAGATCGGCCCGTTCGGGCACAACTCTTCCCGCCCAGGGTGTTTCTGCGGCGCTGCGCGCGCGTTCCCTCAGTCGTTCGACCCAGGCGCGGGCCGCCCGGGGATTGTCCCTCGCGATAAAACGGCCGATGTCCAGCAGGTCTCGTTTTGCCCTGTCAGTCCAGAGGAGCTTCATGGCTCCAATAATCCGAGGGCTTCATCGAGTTCACTGGTCAACGCGGCATCGTCAATCACCCGCCCTGCGGCAGAGTCCGAGTATCCTTCATCGACAGCTTCCAGGAACCTTGCATGCTCATTGAGCCGATCGAATTCCGCAGGGGTGAGAAGCACTGCGGCTGGCTTTCCATTCTGAGTGATAACAAACGGACGCTTGGTCGTCTGTAACCTTCGAATTACCCGAGAAGCGTGGGTTTTGAATTCTCCGACCGGGAGAATATCTTCCGAAATCTGTAAATCTTTCATGTCGCGCACCTTCAGTGTTTGCCCGTAATGTCTGGTCTGAATATAGACCAGAATACTGGTCTGCGCAATGCTTTCGCATTTTTCACGGATACTCAGCATGACCCTGTCAGCCGCGGCAAAGCTGTCTTTCGGCAATAGGGAGCCAGATTTCCTTCATGTCGTCACGGGCCTGAGATGCCGGCGAAGGCGGTTCAGAACCAGTGAAAATCGAGGGTTCCCGTGAAGGTCTCCTCGCTTTCGGTGATGGTGAACTCCACCTGTGCGTCCACGTTCAGGGAGGCGTTGAAATCCACGTGGCAGGTGCTCTGGAGGATGCGGTCCAGGGTGATGTCCAGGAGGCCGGTACGCCCTCCCACCACCACCACTTCCAGATCCATGATGGAATATCCGGACGCCACGTCTTCCCCCACGCCGCCGGTCCGGATGGCCCAGTAGTCCGCGTCCACCTGGACTTCATCCGACGCCCCGGTGGGCGCCACGGTCTCATCCACGCGGGCCGGGTCCGAGATATTCACCACCGTGCCGGTTTGTACCAGACTGGCGAGGATGTCGTCGATGTCGCGGGGAACAAACGGGGCCAGAAGGCTGGAATTGTCTTCATCCCGGCTGTCGGAATGGAAGGTGATGTCAGTGAACGCAACGAATACCTGCCGATCACTCGCAAGGCCAGGGAACGGCGCCGTGTCCGGCGGGTCCTCCACATGGTCGCCCACGACATTCGGCTGACCGCTGCTGGTGTAGCCAATCACGTTGTTGCGGGCAAAGTCGATGGCACCGGCCAGATTCTCCGGGGCGTCAGCTCCCATGTTCGCCTCCAGCGTATTGATGAAATCCCGCAGAGCTTCCACCTGCCCGAGGTTGTCGATGGCCACCGGCGCAAAGAAGGGACTGCGCTCTGTCCCTCCTGCCGGTGCGGGCTGCTGGAAGGTGACATTCACGCCCACCGAATCCTGAAAAGTCACGAGGCTGATGGTCCCCTGCAGGCCGCTTCCTTCAATGGCGTCCACAAACATGAGCAGTGAGTTCTGTACCGAACGGATCACATTCCGCATGGAGCCCGTGATGTCGAGCAGGAACACGATATCCACAGTCTCCCCGGCGTTGAGGCAGGTGGTGGTGGTCTCCTGGACCTCCCCGTCAACGGTCACCGTTACGTTGTCGTTGGTGATGGCCACCGCATCTTCGTTGCGGAAGATGCCCGAGAGGACAATGGACGCTTCGCCGGTGGCATCGTTGTAGAACGCTGCCGCGCCAATCGGACTGACGGTCTCGGGATAGCCCGCGTTGCCGGCGGCCAGGTCTTCGTTGCGCACCTCCACCACCTCGGAGGCGGAGGTGAACAGGGCATCCGACAACCGGGCGGCCTCTTCGCGGATGGGCTCGAGTTCATCCCGCAGGGCTACGATGTCATCGTAGGAGAGCTCCAGGGAGATGGACAGGATTTCATCTTCGGAGAGATCCGGGAACAAGTCCCGGAGAACAGCGAGTCCGTCATCCAACAGGTCGTTGATGTCATCAACGGTATCGGACGCGTCTTCCGTGGCGTCCAGAATGGAGCAACCCGGCGCAAGGAGCGCCACCAGCACTGCAAAAATCCAGGTTTTCATCGGGGTATCCTTTCGTGAAGTACGGCACTACATCCAGCAATAAGCATACCAGATAAAAACCCCGTTGTTTCGAGTGAGTTCTCCCTTCCTCCGGTGCCAGGTGTGACACCTGCACGACACCATCCGATCCGGATGTCAGTGCAGGCGGGACCGGGGAACCGGCGGAGATACGGGAAACACCCCGTCAGTGGGCCGCCAGCCCGTTCCTGCAGTCGTCACAGAAGTAATATCGGAGAATCGGTTCAGCGGCGCTGATAGAGGGAGAAGACGCCCACGTAGAGATAGCCGATGAGGAAGAGCATCAGGAAGGGAATGGACACGAAATGTCCGCCCTTGAAGGCCACAAAAATCGTTGCCATGAAATAGGCGGCAAACAGCAGCTCGATGGCCGGCACCAGCCCTTTGGCGGCGCGGTATTTCTTCCGGGTCCAGTTGTCGGTCTTGTTGTCCACGCCGTGCTTGGCCGTGCGCACAAACGGTGTGTCGTGGCCGAAGATGCCTTCGAGCACCGCCTTGGCATTGTTGATCGACAGGCCGATGCCCAGAGACATGAGCAGCGGCACCTTGGCCAGTGCCCGGAGGGGCTTGCCGTACAGCTCCTTGTGGGCCGTGATGTAGAACATCCCGATGGAGCCGGTGGTGCCGAAGAACAGCGGAATGTCGATGAGCAGCACTTCGCGCCATCCGTGCTGCGTGCGCAGCAGCAGGTTGGGCAGCAGCAGCAGGGCCAGCGCAATCATGAGCAGGTAGGCAAAATTGGCCGTCAGGTGAAAGAACGCCTCCAGCTTGACCTTGAAGGACTCATCGGACTTGAGGATGGTGGGCAGCATCTTCTTGCACACCTGAATGGAGCCCTTGGCCCAGCGATGCTGCTGGGACTTGAAGCTGGCCATCTCCACGGGAATCTCCGCCGGCGCGATAATCTCATCCACGTACAGGAAGCGCCAGCCGCGGAGCTGGGCCCGATAGGACAGGTCCATGTCTTCGGTCAGTGTGTCGTGCTCCCAGCCGCCGGCGTCGGTAATCGCCGCCACGCGCCAGATGCCCGCCGTGCCGTTAAAATTGAAGAACCGTCCCGAACGGTGCCGGGCGCCGTGCTCGATGACAAAGTGTCCGTCGAGCATGAGCGACTGGATATTCGTGAAGAGCGAATAGCCCTTGTTGATGTGGCCCCAGCGCGCCTGCACCATGCCGACCTTGTCATCCGTGAAGAAATCCACGGTATCGCGCAGAATGTTGGCCGGCGGGATGAAATCCGCATCGAACACCGCCACGAGCCGGCTGTCCGACAGGGCGAGGCCGTTCTCCAGGGCACCGGCCTTGAAACCGGTCCGGTCCTCGCGGTGAATCATGACGATATTGAACCCCCGGGCCGCCACTTCGGCCACTTTCGCCTGGGCGATTTCGGTGGTGTCGTCGGTGGAATCGTCCAGCACCTGAATGGTCATTTTATCCCGGGGATAGTCAAACCGGGTCACCGCGTCGATGAGCCGCTCGCAGACATAGCGCTCGTTGAACAGGGGCAGCTGCACCAGCACGGTGGGCAGCTCCTCTTCCCGGAAATGGGCCTGCGGTCGCGGCCGGTTGTTTCTCGTCTTGAAAAACAGGTAGGTGAGCATGCTGCGATGAAACCCGTAAATCGCCAGCAGGCCGAGGATGCCCAGATACGCACCGACAAAAATATTCTCCAACATTCTCGAATCCTCCGATTCCAATCGCCGTTGATACACCCGGCCACCACTGCGCCGGGCCATTCGTTCTGTGAACCGGAGAGAGAAATACGTCAGCTGAAGATCGGAATTGTCACCGAAATGTCATTTCTGATCATGTCGACAAAAATATTTTTGTGTTTAATTTCGATAGTTTACAAAGGATTATCGCGCCGTGAACCGCTCCCGCAGGAACTCTTCTGTCACGCGGGCCTCCAGCCCGGACAATCCGCCGTCCAGCACCCGTCCGTTCACAAAAATTTTCGGCGTGCCGTCAACACCGAGACGTCGCCCGAGGTCCATGTCCCGTTTCACGACTTCCATCGCATCGTCGGAGGCAACATCGTCGTCGAACCGATCCGCATCCATGCCCAACCCCACCGCGATGGTCCGCACCGTGTCCGGAGTAAAACCGACCCCGCTTCTGGAAAACAGCGTGTCGTGCATCTCCCAGAACTTCCCCTGCTGATGGGCGGCATATCCGGCCCGGGCACCGAGCAGCGCATCGGGATGAATGTCCTGCAGCGGAAAATGTTTGAACAGCACCTGTACCCGATCGGGCCACAGGCTCGCCACCCGCTTGACCTCCACAGCGGCCTTTGAACAGAAGGGACACGCGAAATCCGAAAACACGACAATGCGGACAGACGGATTCTCCGCGCCGGTGCGGGGTGAGTCCCCGGCGGGAATATCGAGTCCCTTGACCGTTGCGTAGCGCGCCACGTATTTCTGCGCAATTTCGTCGGCGCTGTAGTCCTGTTTCAGCAGGTCGATGACATAGGCCGTGGCCATGGGCGTCAAGGGACAGAGGTCCGGATTCAGAATCGTCTCGGCCAGGCTGTAGTTGTTGGCGCAGGGTGACACTTCCCGATTGATGACGTCGTTCAGCCGGTCCACCTCGGCGGGGGTCAGCTCACTGACGTCCAGACGTCCAATCCGGCCCAGGTCGGCGGCCGAAACGGGTTCCCGCCCGGGTGTGCCCGAACAATTGAAGAAGGCCAGACCCGCGACCACCATCGACACGGCAATCAGGGAGGGCATGAGCTGTTCAAAAAATGTCTTCACGATATCACACTCTACTTTCGAAAAACGGGCCGGGTCAAAATATTGCACCACCGACAATCCAGTCCGACAGCACCTGCTGCTCGTCGGTCGTCAGCGGCTCCGCGGGCGCGATGCCATCCAGCGTCCGGGGCATCCGCCGGCCGGCGGTATATCCGCCGGGCAGGACCTTGAACAAGAGATAACTGCGCCCCGGCATGTAAGGACGGATCTTTTCCCATCCCTGATACTGGGTGCTCTGACGGTTGACGGCGGTATGCGCCATCCCCTGCGCGCTGGACAGATCCAGTCCGGCAAAGGCGCCGGCCGAACCGTCATGACAGGCACCGCAACGGGAACCCAGCAGCGGCGCCACATCCTCATCGTAGGTCCGGCGGACATAGGGCAACCGGGAAGCGGCGTTTTCTCCGGTGGTGAACCGGGTCAGCTCCCTGGAAGTCACGTCCGAACCGTCGATCCCCCGAATCCCGTCCGGCAGAACGAACCGCCAGTCCGCGAAGGCCCGCAGGGGACTGCTCGGCCAGACCAGCAGCGACCGGGTGACCGGTTCGTAATACGACATCAGCCACTTGTTGATGGGGCCCGAATGCAGCACCATGTCGTCCGCATCCACGGACCGGGCGTCCAGATGCTCATTGAACCGCACCCGGAGGATCACATCGACCGGAATATCCGTATCGTAGAGAGATGGATAAGCCGCCACCGGATGAACCGGCCCGTCCTCCGGGAGTTCCGTATCGGTCGTATCGGTATCTGCGGTCGCTTCGGCGCCGAAATTACATGCACAAACAAGCAGGAGGGGCAGGAATAGAAGCGTTCTGGGGGATGCCCACATGGGTCGGATCAGGCTTCGGAGTAGTTGATCAGGTGCTCCTTCACCTCTTTGATGGTCAGCTTGCGGGCCAGCTCGGCCGCCAGACAATCGGCAGTGGTGATCAGCAGGTCGTCAATTCCCTTTTCTTCAATGATTTTCAGATCGGAAGAGCGTCGT
>JAKQNG010000193.1 GCA_029565915.1 Deltaproteobacteria bacterium | reverse complement strand
CTTCCAGCCCGGATGGCCGATGTAGATGGTGGTGGGAAAACAGGAGCCGAAGGCGGCGGCGAGGACCGAGCCCAGTCCGTTGACGGCCAGGGACGGGGCGGTGTCAAAGGAATCGCCCGCGGCTTCCGCCGACTCGATGTTCTGCAGGGACCCCAGCACGTTGAAGATGCCCATGGGCAGGATGACCGGAACAAAGAACTGGAGCGTCAGTGGATGGGTGAGGCCGGCCACCAGATCGCCGATGACGGGGATGGGGAGGCAGAGTCCCACGTGCTGGAGGGATTCACCGATGGCGCCAGCAGACAGGGGTGTCTGCGCGCCGGGAATCTGCGTCATGATCCAGGCGGCCGCCGTGCCCGCGAGGACCGCCAGCGCCCCGCCGGGGATGCGGAACGGCGTCTTGATGCCGCCAAAATACGTGGCGAGGATGATCGCCATGGGCGCAAAGGCGATGAGGGGCACCTGAAATGTGCGGATGGCAAAATCCATGGCGATGAAGCTGATGGCGATGCCCGCCAGGGTGGACAGGAGGGCAGCCCGGGGCGTGGCTTTGCGGATGCGCTCCGCCACGAGGGAACCGAGCAGCTCAAGGACGCCGGACAGCAGGCACGCGGCGAGTCCGGTCTGCCAGGCGAGCCGGGCAGCCTCCCGGGAACTGGCGCCGCCGGCCAGCGCTTCGAGGCGAACCGGCAGCATGACGAGAAAAATAAATGCAAAAAGGGATACGGTGTTGATGCCGTAGGGAAGCGCTGTCACGTCGGTGCGTCCGGTCCGTCGGGCGAGTTTCCGCGCCTGGTGGGCGTAGAAGAGGTTGCCGAGGATAATGGACATCGCGGCGCCCGGCAGCACCCTTGTCATGACGAGCGAGTGGTCGAATCCGAGCACCGAGGTGAGCAACCCCACGATGAGCAGAAACTGGATCAGGTTGTCGATGGCGAGGCCGAAGAATCCGTCAATATCGCCCGCGACAAACCAGGGAGGATGTGCCGCCGAGCGCTCTTTGGTGGTGGTTTGCATGATGACGCAGCCTTAGTACAAAACCGGGCCCCGGACAAGGGATGGAAAAACGACACCCGGTGCCGACACCTTCGGCAGGTGGGATGGCTCTTCTGTTCATGGAATCGGTTGCCCAGCTGAAGGTTGTGTTTCTGCTTCTCGCTGCTCTGATGGGATCCTCCTGCGAGCCGGCCAGTCCCGCCGTAAAACAGATCTACCCATATTTCGGCCTGATGCGCGGGGGCGAACGTCTCGAAATCCGCGGCGAAAACCTGCAGCAGCTCGATCCCCTGACCGTCTACCTCGGCGAGCGTCGCGTACAGACCTCGGGTTTTGACGGAAAAGGAACGCTGTGGGTCCTGACCCCGGCCGCGAACGAGGAATCATTCGTGGATGTCAGAGTCATCGGTTCGGACGGAACCGAGTTTGTCATCCCGGATGGATTTCAGTACGTCCGGAGCGCGAAGATGGCCGAATGCGTGAATGTCGGCAGGCGGCTGAACGGCCACGAGGTGGTGCCCCGCAGGTCCATGCGATCGGATGAGGGCGAACGTCGTACTATTCCAGAATGATCGATTCGATGCAGGTGATGGTGGTGGTGATGTGGAAGTTGGACTGGCTGGTGTGACGTTCCGCGTGGAAAATATCCATGCTGTACTCCTGTTCCGGCGTGAGCCCCAGATCGTCCAGGTTGACGGAACCGGATGTCTCCGGATGGAGACCACCCAGATCCAGCGCCAGCTGTCCGTCGATGAACAGCCACAGATCGTCGTCACCGGTGAAGGAGAAGGTTTCGCCGCCATGATAGGTGAAGCGCAGGTGAACTTCCGTTGAAAAATGGAAGTTGTGATCGTTGCCTTCCATTCCAGCGGCGGTTTCCAGCTCGTCCAGGGGGAAGAATGCATTGCTCGAATACTCGAAGTATCCGCCGCCGATGTCGGTGAGGGGAATTTCGACGATGAACTCTTCGTTCACATCAGCCTTCGTATGGTACCAGTCGTCAAAGGAGGCTTCGCTGGTGATCTGCTGGCCATAAGGACCGCCCTCGCCGGTACTGGCGAATACCGGTTTCAGATCGCTGCCGAGAATGTCCTCCACCAGACCGACGGTTTCCGCGCTGCCGGAATACACCTCGTAGCCGGGATGGTTCGCTGAAAAATCCCGGATCACCGCCCGGATATTGCTGCTGCATTCTGTGTCGGTGTCGGAATCGCCGTCGCTGTCCGCATCCGAATCCGCATCCGAGTCGGTATCAGCATCGCTGTCGCCGTCCGAATCCGCATCCGAGTCGGTATCGGCATCGCTGTCGCCGTCCGAATCCGCATCGGAATCGCCGTCGCTGTCCGCATCCGAGTCCGCATCGGAATCGCCGTCGCTGCCCTCTCCCGTCATGTCGTCCGAGCAGGCCGCACCGGTCGCAGCCATGCACAGAAGAACGGTTCCAATCCATCGATGTAGTGCTGTCATGATGACTCCTCTTTTGGTGGTTTCATCTGCATTGTAATCAATTTCGAGGCATCTGGCAAACCGGCAACAGCACCGGCAGAAGAGGGAGGTCTATTCGGCGGCGGGAGCTGCTTCTTCTTTTTTACGAGGGGCGGTCAGCTTGATTTTCTTCTCGGCCAGCAGGATTTTTACTTTTTCTTCACCGTTGATGAACTTGCCATCCTTGCCTTTTACCGCGAACCGGCCGGAGCGTTTCTCAATGATGGTGTAGTCCTTCTTTTCCTTTTTGCCCTTTGTGCTTTTCTTTGCAGGTGCCTTGGCCATTGTCGTACTCCTTGTTTTATCAGTTTCGACTGTGCTTCACCGCGAAGCAGGGGCGAGATGTAGGTCAGGATGGCAGAGCGGTCAAGGGGATTCGGGCCTGCGCAGGGACACTGGCGTGATGCGGTCGGATACGGCGATTTCGCCGGACTCCACCATTTCCCGGTAAAGGTCCGGTTCCGCGGTCCGCAGGCAGTCGAGGCAGATGCCGTGGCTGAAACGGGCTTTCGTGTGCTCGGTGAGATAGGTCTCCAGTTTTTGCCAGTAACCCTTGTCGTTGCGGATTTTTTTGCATGTGGAGCAGATGGGCACCAGTCCCGAAAGGGTTTCAATGCTTTCCAGCGCCTGCTCCAGCTCAGCTTTCTGTACCATGAGCTGACGGTAGAAGTTCGCTCGCACCGATTCGAGCAGATAGGCCAGGACCGAGGTCAGGACGACGGAGATGATGAACTGGAAACGGACGTCCGGCGGCAGCGGGGCGAGGCGGAGTTCCTCTGAAAAGACAATCAGCAGAGAACAGATGAAAATGACCGGAATTACCCAGAACAGGCCTTCCCGCGTACCGAAGATGCTGAACATGATGATCGGGAAGATATAGAGCCACAGCAGGTCGCCCCCTTCGTAGAAACCGCGGGTGACATTGAAGATCATCAGCGATGACAGGGTTGCGGCGGCAAAACGGTACAGCGGGGAGGCATTTTTCAGCCGTCGGAGAAACAGGGCGAAGACGATGCCGACAACGGCCATGGTGAAGTCGGGGACTGCCAGCCACGGATTGTCGAACTGGTAAAATCCCCAGATGGCATAGAACAGCAGGATGGGAACGCCGATCAGCAGGGCCACGAACACGTAGAACCGACGGTGGTATTCGTCCACGGACAGGCGGCTTTTCAGATCGCCCTGAAAGCAGATGCGTTCCATGAACGCCATGGGTCGCTGGTCAGGCACAGGCGGCATCGGAGGAAATATAGCGTGGTTTCATGGGAGGGCCAGCGGCAGCCCCGGAAGACGTCAACGGGACGCGGGGAACGCCTGCATGCCGAGGCCCGTGAGACGGACCAGCAGGCGCAGGGCGGTGCGCAGCGCAACGCCGTCGTCCGGTCCCGTGGGAATTTCGGTGATGTCGCACGCGACCACCTGACGGCGCATGAAGAGATAGTCGAGGAAGGACACGGTATCCTCCCAGGATGGGCCGTTGTCGAAATAGGACATGTCCACGGTCAGATAAATCCGGGCGGGCATGCGATCAACAAGGGCGTACCAGTTGGTGGAGGCGCCGATATCCTCTGCGGAAACGGTCTTCAGGCGATGCTGGTGGATGAATGCCGCCTCTTCCGCGTGCAGGCGGCGAATGCCTGCGGTCAGCGTGGGAATGCCCATTTCGGAGATGCGCATCATGATGGTTTCCCGCTCGTAGACGGGCTCACCGATGCGGCCGCGGAGATTCGCCCGGCTGTCCAGCTGCACGACACCGATGTCGCCGTGGGAGGATGCCGCGAGCAGAGGGCCGAGGGAGATGGTGTGCTCGCCGCCGATGCACAGCACGAACATCCGCTGCAGCAGCAGCTCATTGACAGTGGTGGCCGCCACGGTCTGCTGGATAATCGGATCCACCAGGTGTTCATCGTGGGGAGTGAGGATACGCCTCGGATGTCCGGCAATCGGATCGCAGCCGAGTTCGAAATCGAAGGTGTCGTGGCGCGCAAGTTCGTCGAGGAGAATCCGGGGTGCATGGCGAACGCCCGTGTCGGGGCCGGCGGAACGCTCGAAGGGAAGGGCGACCAGCCCGAATCCGGATGGACCCCGGTGGCTCATCCGCGGGCTCCGGACATGGCGCAGGCCCGCAGGGCGAGTTGGGCACAGAGAACGGCGGCCGGGGAGCGGGGCATGACTGTGCGGGTTCCGGTGATGTCGATGCTGCGGATGCCGGGTCCCGCGGCGGTCAGGTCCAGAAGGGCGATCAGGTCGTACCAGTCAAGCCCGCCGGGGTCCAGCGATCGATCATTGCGGGCCACCCCCGGGGCAAGTACGTCGATGTCGATGCACAGGTGGACCGGGGCATTGAGGGTGCCAAGTGCCTGCACAAACAGTTCGCGGCTCTTTTTCAGCGCGTGGGCCGTCAGGATGCTGACGTTTGCCGGAACCGACTGGAAGGCGGAGCCCGTTGCGGCGCGAACGCCGGCGAGCACTGCGGGGTGCCTCTCAAACACGGCGAATTCGTCCATCTCCGGTCGACCCACTTTGCCGAACAGGGCCACGGTGGGACAGTCACAGCAGGCGCCTGTCATGGCGCGATCCGCACTGACGGTGACCGGAAACCGTCCGGCCTGAAGGGCATCCCGGCACAGCTGCAGCGAAGGGGTGATCACCTCCGGGTCTTCCACCAGCAGAGATGCAACACCCGGCGCCATGGGGGAGTCGCCGAGCTGCATCTCAAAGAGTTCGATGTGACGGGACGCATCCAGCACGGCGCCGGGCCCCTGGGTGCGCCCCACGTCCGCCACCGGACAGCCGCCGGCGAAGACCATGATCACCCGGGCGTTTTCGATGGGCACGGCAGCGTGTTCATAACCGAAATCGACAATTCGAATCATGGTGACATTGTTCATCAGAACGAAAGGGATGGCAATATTTCATCCGGTTTGTCCGCTTGCCCGCCGGGCGATTGCGTGTATGATGGCGACAGCTGCGCATCAAAGGAGTCCAACGTGAATCTCGCATATGCTGCCCTTGCACTTCTCTCTCAGGCGGACGTGGCCCCGGCGCCTGCATCGTCCGGTTTTCAATTCGGCGTGTGGCGGTGGGTGGTCATCATCGGCGTCGGAGCAGTCATTGTCATTTACGCCATTCACCGGATTTCCGTTCTGGTGGCCAGACAGAAGACCGCCCGTCTCATCGAAGATGTCGTCGGCAGAGAAGAAGCCGCATCCAACACCGGCTGGGTGGAAGAAGACAAGGACAAAGAGTAGTTTTCCCTTTCGTCGCTGTTCCGACAGGAGAGGGCGATGGGAGAGGTCGGTTCAGCGGCTGGCCCAGTTGCCGTGGACGTTGCAGTATTCGCGGGCAATCAGCGCATCGCTGTAGGGAACATAGAATTCGGCCACGGGTGCATCACCGGGTTTCAGGTATCTGCGCTGGATGTAGTCGCCATTGATGACTTCAATCCACTCAATGAAATGGTTGTCCACCATCGGATGGAGCGTGGAGCCGACGGTCACTTTAATGCCTTTGTCGGTTTTTTCGATGACCGGAACGTGCTTTTCAGTTGTGGAGTCCGCCTTCTGCTCGTCGAGCAGCGTCATATTCTGTCCACAGCACACAAGGGTGCCGCCGGAGGCGTGGGTTACTTCCACCACATTGCCGCAGAGGGCGCATTTGTAAACCTGCTGTCGTTTTGTCATGGGCTGTCCTTTCGTTACGGGTTGTTGTGTCACAGGGTATCCATCGCTGCGCAAATTGCAAAGGACTGACGCATTTTTTCTACGGGGCTGCAAGGGCGCAGCGTCGGGCAATCTATTGGATTCCGGGGGCTGATGAGGATATGATGAGCCTTCAGCTGCGGAGGCGGGAGGACGCCGGTTCCGCAAGAAAGGCGACGATGGCCCGTATCATCAAGGAATCCAAGCTGCGCAAGTATAAGGACAAGGCGGCGGCGTTGGTTGAAAAGGGAAAGTATGCCAGGGCGTTGCCCCTGTACCGGGACATTCTGGAGGCGTTTCCAACCGATACCGCGGTCATGCTGAAAATCGGCGATCTCTGTCGGCGGCTGGAAATGCGGGACGAAGCCGTAGCCGTCTATTCAAATGCGGCGCGTCACCACGCGAATGCCGGTTCGCTGCTGCAGGCCATTGCCATCTGCAAACTGATTCTCGAAATCGATCCGGATCATCGCTCCACCCAGGAAAAGCTGGCGGAGCTGTACACCGAAAAATACGGAACCGCGACACCGGCAGTGCCGGGTGCAGCGGTTTCCCCACCGGCTGCGCCGTTCGTTGAGCCGGAGATGGCCGGCATGACCATTCCGCCCGAAGAAATAGCCGTCGAAGTTCCGCCCGTAGTGGTGGATTTTACCGGAACCTTCGAGGATGAACCCGTTGACGAAGTCGGGGATGATGTCGAAGACGATGACGATGTCGTTGAACTGGGCGAGGACATGATCGTTGCCGACGACGTGCATCCGGACGAGATGGTGGTGGTCATGGCGCCGCCGCCGCCGCCGGCCGCCCGGATGCCGCAGATTCCCCTGTTTTCCAGCCTCGATCCGGAATCGTTCATGGATCTGATCAATCGTTTGCCCGTGAGGGACTTCGGCCCTCTCGAGACGGTGGTCAAGGAAGGGGAATCGGGCAGCTCGTTTTTTATCATCGCATCGGGCAGTGTGGAGGTGTTCAAGGGCGAAGACAGTGTAGCGGTACTGGAAGAAGGGGCCTTTTTCGGTGAAATGGCCATGATCATGCCGGGGCCGAGGCAGGCGTCAGTTGTCACCGTGGAACCCTGCCGGCTGTTTGAAATCTCCAACACCCAGCTCGACGAGCTGCGATCGCTTCATCCACAGGTGGGACGATCCCTCATGGAGTTTGCCGAAAAGCGGCTGCTCAACAACCTGATGCTGACATCGCCGCTCTTTGTTCCTTTCAGCGAGGAGGATCGCCAGTCACTCATTACCGTGTTCAAACCCTATCTGTTTGAGGCGGGTGCCGTGGTCATCGAACAGGGAACGAAGCCCACGGGCATGTACCTGCTGGTGACCGGGACCGTGGACGTGACCAGCCGGGATGATCGCGGTGAAGTGCTGCACGTGGACACGCTCCATGCGGGCGACATCTTCGGGGAAACGGCACTCCTCACCCGCCAGCCATCTCTTTCCACGGTCACGACGCGGGACAGCTGTCGGATGCTGGCGTTGCCGCGCGAACGATTCAACGAGCTGATTATGACCCACCCGCAGATACTGGAATTGCTCGCCGGTATTTCCGACGAACGCAGCGAGGCCCTGAAAAAGCTGAAACAGCGTCCCGTGGCGTCCGGCGAAGGTGGCGGCACAGCCCTCCTGTAGCCATTTTTTGAAACCTATTTCGGGCTGTTGTCGATGGCGGATTCGAGGAATCGAATGAGGTTGTCGCCAAGGCCGCCATCGCTGAAGGGGTGTTCGTCCGCGGGTGGGCGATTGAGCTTCAGGTCTTTCAGTGCGGAGAAGGCCGACTGGACCGTGATGCGGTTGAGTCCTTCATGCATACGGTAGGTGCCGGATTTCAGACGACTCTCGAACAGACGACGATAGGCCGTGTTGGTGTTGAGCGATCCGTCCACCAGAACCCGTTCCCGGGTGACCAGCAGTGCACAGTGATAGGTTTCGCAGTAGGTTCGCAGCAGTCCCGTGACAAATGACAGGTTCTCCCTGTCGCCGACCGCCCACATGCTGTCGTTGTTCTGCTGCACCAGACCTGTGTCCTGCAGGAACGAAAGAGCCTTGTCGAGCAGCGCCTGCAGTTCGCCCCGGCCTTCTGCCTTTACGTCAGGCAGCAGAAACTCCCAGCGGAACAGGGCGCACATCTGCTCCAGATCGTTTTCTATCTGCTGTCTGTCTGCCGAGGTGGACGACAGCAGGGTGGCGCCGACAAACGCAGCGGGGACAAAGCAGTGCAGCAGGTTGTTCTTGTAATAGTCCAGTCCCAGGCGGGCGCCGTGCCGGATTTCATACACCGGATCGTCTGCCTTCATGACAATCTGGATGCGTCGATCCTTCATGAACTGTCTGAGGGCCCCATCGAGGGATGCTTCCGCGCCGTCGGACAGGAGGGCCTGCACGCGATCGGCCAGATGGATGCCCGAGGCCTTCAGCAGGCGCGCCAGAAATCCGGCCCGTTCACGAAGCACGCTTTTTTTCATCCGGGCCCGGGGGTGGGAGAGCAGCACGGCGGCGAGCACACTGCTGATGTTCACCACGGAGTTGGCGTTGATGTTTTTCAGTGTCCGCAGGGCGATGAGCTGGGCCACGTCCCGCCGGACACCGCCGTCCGACAATTGATCGGCCGTGACACCGGCAGAAGAGAGGATTTCGCGCACCGTGAAAAAGCTGCCGCTCCGGACATAGAGCTTGCCGTATTTGCGCAGCAGCACTTTCATCGATTTGAGCAGGCCGAAAACGCTCTCGGACGTCTTGCTCCGGCCCAGGGCTTCCCGGATGTAGGATTCTTCCTCGATAACCCGATCGTATCCAATGAACATGGGCAGCACGCCCGGATCCTTTCCAGGACTTGTGGCCATGGCATTCAGGGCCATTTCCAGCATGCCTGTTTTCGGGCGCAGCATCTTGCCCGTGCGCGAGCGGCCGCCTTCGATGAACACTTCGATGGTGTAGTTTTCGTGGATGAGGCGACGGATGTAGGCGTTGACCACGGCGCGGTAGAATTTGTCGTCCACGAATTTGCGGCGGATGAAGAACGCGCCACATGACCGGAAGAAGAACTCCATGGGCCAGAAGGCCAGATTGTCTCCAGCTGCGATGTGGGGCAGCATGATGTTGGATGCGTTCATGGTTTCGGAAATGGCCAGATAGTCGATGTGGCTGCGATGGCAGGGCAGCAGCAGCAGCGGTCCCTTGCCGACCGCATCCCGCACCCGGTTCATGTCCTCGACGGAAATTTCAAAGCCCTGATAGAGGCGCCGCCATAGAACCGTCATGATCATCGCGAACAGCGCCAGTATGTTGGGACTGAAATTAGTGGCCAGCTTTTCGATGATGCCCCGCGTGCGGACGGGGATTTCCTTTTCGGGAATACCCTGTTCGGCGGCAATGGACTGCAGTTCTTCCCGCAGGCGTCCGGAGCGGGCCACCTCGTCCTTCACCCGGCTTGACGGCTTTTTAAAGGAGCCCAGCCGCAGGCGCCGGATGGTTTCGATGCGGCGCACCACATGGGCCCGGACAATGCCCTGGAGACGCTCGGAATCGTCGCCCCGCTCGGCGCGGACCCGGGCGACGTCGATGATGTCGCCGCTCAGCAGTTCGTGGGCGGACTGGCGGCGAATCAGCAGCCAGATGGAGCGCAGCAGCCGGGGGTATTCGGTGGTACCGAAGAGGAACGACAGATTTCCGCCTGTTCGTTTCATGGGCACTTCGCCCCACAGAAATACTGTGGGAACAACGATGACGGATGCGTTGAGCACCTTGTGCGCTTCGACGAGGATGTGGATGCCGTTTACACGGGTGGGCCGGCTGCCCATGGCGTTGCGGAGAGCAGGGCGCCGCATGAACACGACGCCGCAGCCGCCGTTTCGCAGGGTGTCCGCCAGCCGGTCCGCCTGGGCACGTTCGGATTTGCCACTGAACAGGGAAAGGACGGTTTTCCACAGGGGCATGAAGGCCGCCGGCGAAATACCCGCCACGTATCCCAGGGGAGGCAGCCCGTATCGCCCGCAGATAGCGCGCAGGCAGAGCAGGTCGATCAGGGTGCGATTTCGCAGGACGAACACCAGCGGGCCCCGGGTTGCCGCGTCCCGGATCTGTTGCAGCCAGTCGTCGCTGACGCGGACGTAACGGGCGAGGATGGCCTGGACGATGCGGAGCCAGAGGCTGACGAGAATGCGTGGTGTTCTGTCTTTTTTCATGCTTGAAAAACCTCTGAAAAGGTTGTTCCTTACTTAACCGAAGTGACCGACAATTGAAATGATTCTCTTCTCAAATGCCGGCCCGGAGGAAGGGCGTACCACATGAAAAAGATAGAGGAATCCGGCGGAACGACCGGAGGCGGCGAGAGGGCCGGAGGGCTTCCGTATCTGACGGATCCGCGGCAGTCCATCCGGGCCGTGTTGAAGGAGCGTCCGGGCGACTTCGAAGTGGAAGAAATACCGGCCTATTCTCCCTGTGGAGACGGCGATCATGTGTATTTCATGGTGGAGAAGACGGGCATGACCACCAACGGCGCCATTGCACGGATCGCTTCTGCCCTGGGCGTGAAGCCGCCGGCCATCGGTGTTGCCGGCCAGAAGGACGCCCGGGCGGTGACCCGTCAGTGGTTGAGCCTGGAGCACGGTGATCCGGAGCGTATCCGCCAACTGGACCTGCACGGCATCCGCATCCTGGACGTGGGCCGTCATCGGAATAAATTGAAAATGGGACACCTGCGGGGGAACCGGTTCCTGATCCGGCTGCGGGACGTGGCGCCGACCGCACGGGAGGTGGTGGCGCAGTTGCTTGTGGCACTCGAACAGCAGGGAGTTCCCAACTATTTCGGCGATCAGCGGTTCGGGTTGCGAGGGGACACCGCCCGGGTGGGTCGCGCGCTCTTGAGCAACGATTTCAAAGAAGCGCTGGAGCTGCTCCTCGGTCGACCGTCCGGTGCGGACGATCCGACAGAACGGGCCCGGTCGCTGTTTGATCGGGGCGATTTCGACGCAGCGGCGGATGCCTGGCCCCGGGGGTTCGGCGACAACGCGAAGCTGTGCCGGACCTTTGCCCGCCAGGGCGGAGACCACCGCAGAGCCATACTGTCCATGCCTGCAAAGAATCTGTTGTTTTACGTGTCCGCCTGCCAGTCCGATCTGTTCAACCGGATGCTGGCGGATCGTCTGCGGGACGGGCTGTTCGACCGGATGATCGTCGGGGATGTGGCGTGGAAACACGACAACGGCGCCTGCTTCTCGGTGACGGATCCGCAGACCGACACAGGACGGGCGCAGAACCGCGAAATCAGCGCCACCGGACCATTGTTCGGCGCGCGGATGAAAGCAGC
>JAKQNG010000171.1 GCA_029565915.1 Deltaproteobacteria bacterium | reverse complement strand
CTGGCAATGACGTGGTCGGAACGGATCCATCGTGGACGCATACCCATGGGACACCTCCTCGATGTGTATTTCGGCCGTTTGGCGGAAATTGTGCCAAAAAAATGATCCGACCCTGAAAAAACATCACTCCCAGCGATATGGGTCAGGCGGTTACTGTAGGCAGGGCAGGATGCGCAGGATTCGGATGGCGGTCGACGTTGTTCCAGGCAGCGGAAATGCCACAGAGCCGTCCGGGAAGGCGCGCCATGAGATGTAGCGGTTGCCCGGAATGTCCGGCAGGTTCAGGGTGTCTCCGATGGGGTCACCGTTCCTCCGATCGAAGGCCTGGACGTGAAGGGTCCGTTCGTCGTCCCAGGGAGTCAGATTGCCCGGAGCGCTGCTCGTTTCAAATGCCACCAGCAGCCCGCTGTCGCCATACGCGGCCAGATGAGGGGCACGGGCATTGCGGGATTCGTCGGCGGTGATGTTGATGTCGTCATGAACGCCGTCATCGTCGAACCGGACCAGATGAACGTCTGCGACGCCGTCGGCGCTGATCGGTTCTCCGTCCTGCCGATGGCTGATGGTCACCCAGAAGGCACCGTTGCCGTCCGGCACCACGTCCCCCACGTTGGCGTAATGCAGGTCCACCGGAAGGATGGCATTCCTTGAAGGGGCGAAGGCCAGCTTCCCAGATTCCCCATCCGTGGGCAGATCGTTGATGCAGACAGTCAGGTAGCGGTTGCCGATGTCGTCCCGCACGATGCGCTCATAACCGCTGTGACTGCAGCCCAGTCCGAAGCCTCCAGATATCGGATTTCCGTTTTCGTCGACCACATTCATGCGGTCCCCCTGATGGATGTTGATGCAGTCCGGTTCTGCCACGCTGATGGCGACACCGTAGTAAGCAGCGAAGTTGTCGCCGTCGGAGGCGATGCGTGCATGGTGGGCATACCACCAGATCATCGTCACGGTGTCGCCGTCCGGCGCATTGGAATAGGGCGGCAGGGTGTCGGTGGCCTCCGTGAGCCGGGTTGCCCAGGTTTCACCTGCCTCGTCGAAGCCAACCATATACATGTTGTAGCAGGGGATGTCGTTGTCCGGCCGAAAGCACAGGTTATCCGGATTGCCGCAGTTCTCGACACCGCCCCCTTCCGCATCCCGGCTGATAACCAGCACGCCGCCGTCCGCCGTTGCGAAAAGGTCACCGAAATCATGGGCGGGAATGGCAATGGCATTTTCGACAATCTGATCGTCGGCATCGAGGGTGGTCACATGGACGTTGCCGTCGTCTCCCATCCAGGCGAGGCGACTGCCGCCGGCCTGCAATGGAGAGATGGCGAGTGGCAGAAGGGCCGCCTCATCTTCATTGACCACAACGGTTTGTCCAACGTCCAATTCGGTGACCCGGACCCGGTCCATCTGCAGTGCACAGGCAGAGCCCGCATCCGCATCGCTGTCGCTGTCGGCATCCGCGTCGCTGTCGGTATCCGCGTCCACATCGGATTCACTCGACGTCGGTTCGCTGTTGCAGGCACCTGTGGCCAACAGTAAAAGACAGGAGATGAACATTGCTGTTTTCATTCTTATTTCCTCATGTTTCACAGGGCAGCACTCGTAGAATCCGGATGGATGTGGCCGTGGTGCCTCTCATGGGGAAGGCAGAGGAGCCGTCCGGAAAGGCGCGCAGCAGCTGATATCGGTGACCTTCCGCGCCGGGTACGGAAATGACCTCGCCGATGGGGGCCCCGTCATCCCGTCGACGCCACTGGAGGTGAAGGGTCCGCTCCGCCGCCTGCGCCATTTCGCCCGGGTCGTCGCTCGATTCGAACATCAGCAGCAGTCGATCAGCGCCCACCGCCGCCAGGTGGGGCGAACGCATGTTGCGGCCGTCCATTCCGTCGACGGTCCAGCGGATATCCGCACCGTCCGAGGTGAAATGGAAGAGGTGGACCTCGGCCAGCCCCGGCGTCCGCTCCGGCTGTCCCTCCCGCCGGTCGCTGACGGCTATCCAGTAGCCGCCGTCGTCCGCCGGCACCAGCTCGCTGACGTTCGCGTACCAGGGATCCACCGTTTCGATGACGGTTTTTTCCGGTGCGAAGGCGATGACCCCCTGCGGATTGCCGTCCGTGTCTGCCACTTCGGATTTGCAGACGGCCACGTAGGCGTGGGCAGCGGCGTTCCAGACGACCCGCTCGTAGCCGCTGGTGCTGCAGCCCCAACCGAATCCGCCCTGTGCCGGTGTGCCGTCCAGGTTGACGAGCTGCATTCGATCGCCCTGATGGATGTTGACGCAGGTACCGGTGGACACGCTGATGGCGCTGCCGAAATAGGCGGCGAAGGTGTTGGCGTTGGAGGCGATCTGCCCGTGGTGGGCGTACCACCAGATCATTGTCGCTGCGGGGCCGTCCGGCCCGGTGGAGTATGGTGGCAGCTCCGCGCTGGAGGAGGTCAGTCTGGTCGCCCACTGTTCGCCCGCATCTGTGAAACGCACCAGGTACATGTCGTGGCAGGGCACCGGCGGATCGGGAATCGCACAGAGGTTGGTGTCATTGCCGCAGTTGAGCGTTCCCCCTCCTTCCGCGTTTCGCGTGAGCAGGAGGACGCCGCCGTCGTCGGTTGCAAACAGGTCCTGGAAATCGTTGGCAGGAATGGCCATCGCATTTTCTGTGAGGACGTCTTCGGCATTCAGGGCGGCCACGTGTACCGCGCCGTCGTCTCCCATGAAAGCCAGTCGGCTGCCCCCGCCGGGCACCGGGGAAATGGCGAGGGGCAGAAGGGCCGCCTCATCTTCGTTGGTAACCACCGCCTGCCCCATGTCGATTTCGACCAATCGGATGCGCGCCCCGTCAAATGGGCATTCCCCGCTGCCGCTGTCCGAGGGTGTGTCCGTATCCGGCGGTGTGTCCGTATCCGGCGGCGTGTCGGTATCTGTTTCCGGCTCGGTGGGGGAATCCGTCGACGGCGCCGACGATGTGTCCGCCCCGATGGCGGTGATCAGCTCGATTCGGCGCTCTGAACAGGCATGCAGGAAAACAGCGAAGCAGGCGGCGATGCACAGCCGCACAATGACGAGGCGTGCTGTCATGGAAGCCTCCCGGGCAGGAGGGCCACACCCGCGAAGACGTCCAGGATCGGCCGGCCCGCCACCGCAATGGTTCGTCCGTCCACCTCGTAGCGCAGGGAGGCGATGGTGGTGGAGGCAGCGACGCCCAGCTCAATGCCCAGCCTTTTCCGCAGCGGGATCACCAATCCGGCAGCCCCGGTCGGCCCCGAGGTGAACGCCGTTCCCGGATGGTCGAAAAATCCTTCGTCCGCCTGAACCGATGCGCGGAAGAACCACGCCTGATATCCCAGCCGCAGGAAGGGCCGCACTGGCCACTCCGGGGGCATGACGGTCACTGCGGCGCCCACGGCCCCCGCATGGATGCCAATGGTTCCTTCCGCTTCGTGAAAAATCATCGCCCGAAGGGGAATCGTGCCGATGAGCCCGATGGCGAACCACTCCGTGAGGGCGACGCCCAGGGACGGGTGGATGGCGATCTGGGGCGGTCCCGCAATATCCCCGAATACGGCCGCGCCGGTCAAGTGGGCGGTCAGCCGGTTTACCGGGCGGGTGGCCGGTGGCGGCGGGGGCGTGTGGTGTGGGGTGCTCACCGGTGCCGCCCGGGGAATGGCGACGCGGAGGACTTCCGCGATGTGAATGGCGGTCACCTGTTCTTCTTCATTGTTGAGGGGCAGGGGCACCTGCAGGTGGAAGGTCTGTCCCTCGGCCGTGCGATAGTAGATTTCCACGACGCGGTTGAGGTCGCGGATGAAGATGAATGAGGACGACGTGCGCAGCTCCGTTTCGATGTCGCTGTCGGAGGGGATCCGGGAAAGGGATGGCGTCGCCACCTGAAAACCGGCGATCCGCAGTTCCGCGGTCAGGCGCGCGTGAAACGATTCGTGGCCTTCCTTGTGGATGACCTTTACGACCCGCCGTGCAACGACAGGGATATCTGTTGCGCCGGCCATTGTGCCGATGCCGCCCAGCCACAACACGACAAAGACCGGCCCGAGTCGATGGATGTCAGTTCTCCTTTAGCAGCGCCGCCGCGATGGATGCGTGGACACCGTCCGGGTAGCGTTCCAGATAGGTGTGTGCACTGCGCATCGCCGCGCTGCGGTTGCCGCTTTTCTGTTGCGCTTCCATCAGCCTGCCGAGGGCATCCCTGGCAAACGCACCGTCCGGAGCTTCCTGCAGGTAGATTTCCAGCCACCGGGCCGCAACGCCGTAGGCGTGCTGCTGGTCAAAGGCGGTCCGTCCCATGTGGAAGGCGGCGGTCGAGGACTGGGCGGTGCCCGCAAATCGTCGGCGCACGGCTTCGTAGACCTGTTGGGCGAGCATCCGGTTCCGCGTGAGGCGCAGGGCCTCCCCGAGGGCCATCAGGTCGTCGAGGGAGGCGGTCTCCATGGTGGGCTGAAGGCCCCGCTGCCGCGCCTCATGGACCACCTGGTTAAATTCGCCCGCGGCGCAGAGCTGTTGCCAGAGGGACCTTTCCTTTGTCCGGGCCTCTGCTACCGGAACCGGTGATGGCTTGTCCGCGGGCTTTTCTTTTGCGACGGCGCCGATTTTCAAGGAAGAGGAGAACGCAGGGCGTGTATCCATCCCCGGCATGGTGCTGTCTTCTTCCGCAGGAGCGTCCAGCGCGGAAATCTCAAACCGCCGGAGGGTAACCTCCG
>JAKQNG010000162.1 GCA_029565915.1 Deltaproteobacteria bacterium | reverse complement strand
AAGCACCTGCGGAAACTCGACGAGGCATTGAAGGAACATGAACGAAAACTGGGCTGCGGTGGTCGGATTGACGCCGTTCAACAGGTGGGATAACTTGATGGAAGTCGCCACTGAATTTCAACAACGGACGGGACGACGCCTGGATAGTAGGTTGTCGACAGCCAGTTCACGGTTACCCGTTTGTGCAACTGAAACAATGGTATTCAGCTTGTCGAAAGCTTGTCCAAAATTTCTTAGTACAATTTTATCGCTAGCCATCGCCGTCCTCTCTACCAATGTTGTTCGTGATTGTTGGTTGGTTTCCTGTGACTGACTGTGCTGTGAATAGTGGTGAACGTCTGAAGCATAGACAATGGAATCTTGTACAGCACTATCTCCTATGACTGACCGGCCCGTACAATTTGAAAATATCGTACTGCATCCTGCCAAGAACATGCAAAAATTCTTGCGCGGAATCATGCCGTGAATTCGGTAAACTATTCGCTAAGCTCGGATCTCCTTTCCTTCCCTCCTCCCTCCCGCTCTGCTATGAAAAGCCCATCCGTTAATTTCCAAGGAGGCACGACGATGAAAGAGAAAACCCATGCGTGGTTAGCGCTGATGGCCGTATCCCGCCTGCAGCACGCGGTGTTGAATGCGGAAGGCCGGGTGGCGGCGGATGCGCCGGTTGGTTTTTTGATGAACTACCGCGACGATGTGACGCGGGGGGCGTGGTATCCGGACGCGGTCTATCGCGACAACGCCAACTCCCACGTGCTGAAGATGACCCCCACCACCGCCGCCGGACAGGCGGCCAAACTGCCGGGCAGCAGCCGCATGGCGGCCCTGACCAAGAAAAGCCCGGTCGCCGGCAACACGATGACCGTCGACCCCGACGACAACCTGCCCGAACGCTGCGAATCCATTGCCCACTCGGTCATCGAAAACCTCAAAATCCTCCACACGGTCGGCCGCGCGGTGATCCACGGCAAACACCCCCGTGTGGTGCCACCACTTCCAGGTGCCGTCCGCCCGCCGGGTGGACTGGGCAAACACGCAGAACGAGGGCAGCGTGTGACGGCGCGCGAATACCTCGGTGACATCCATGGCGTTGCCAAACCCGAGCCGCTGCCGGGAGCTGCCGTCCGTGTCGATGGGCACGCAGCAGGGACCATAGCCCGCAAAGGCGGCTGCCCCCTGCTGCCGGTGGAGCGTCGCGTCGGCCTCGCACAGCGTAAACAGGGACGGAATGTTGCCCGCGTGGGTGTAGCCCGCGTCCCGGCCGGTGACCCAGCCCAGAAAGAAATTGGTAAACGACGAACAGTGAAACGACGGATAGGTGTTGCCGGTGACGCTGGACCAGCGGTCATCGCGAAGGCCCCGGGGCCCCCGGGTGATCACAAAGGCCTCGCCGTTAAAAAGACCCCGCCCGGGACCGTAGCGCACAGGGGTGTCCGTGAGCGGGGGCAGCAGCACGGTGGTAAACGCGTCCCAGACTTTGTCTGTGCACACGGCGGCGGCAGGGGCGGGTGCACAAACGGCGTTGCGCACCACCAGCGCCTGTTCCAGGGCCGCCCGGGTGGCGGGCCCCACCCGACCGTCCACGAGAAGGTGCGCCGTGTCTTCTTGAAAACGGCACACGGCGTCCAGCGTCTGTGGACCGAAGCGACTGTCGATGTCCGCGTTGTAATACCCGAGGGCCTTCAGCTCCACCTGAAGTCGTCGCACCGCGGGCCCGCGGCTGCCTTGATAAAGGGCCATGGGATTCTCCTGGTTGATGGTTCACATCCTTGTACCCGGGAACGGCGGAGAAAGGAAGAACGCGGCGTGGGTGTCGATGGCGACAGAATTGATCAGCTGACGGTGTCGCCGGGGAGGATGTCGCCTGTGACTTCGGCAATTTCCAGCCGGTTGTCTTGCCCCGTGGCGGCGAGGATCATGCCTTCGGACAGGCCGAACTTCATCTTGCGGGGTTTCAGGTTGGCCACGATGACCACATTTTTTCCGATGAGTTCCGCCGGATTGGAAAACCGCTTCTTGATGCCGGCAAACACCTGACGGGGTTTTTCTTCGCCCACATCCACCTGCAGGCGCAGGAGCTTGTCCGCGCCTTCCACGGATTCCGCGGACACAATGCGGCCCACGCGCAGGTCGAGTTTTGCGAAATCGTCGATGGTGATAAACGCCTCCCCTTTTGCGGGTTCCGGCGATGCGTCCGGCTTTTTTGCCGCCGGTGCGGCAGGTGCCGGCTGATTCTTTTCGATGCGCGCCCAGGAGTCCCGCAGAGTGACGGTCCGGTTGAACACGGGTGCATCGCCGCGGTGATCCCGGCGATCGGTAACAAAATAGCCGATGCGCTCGAACTGAATCCGGTCTTCGGATTTCAGGCTTCGCACGTGGGGCTCGGCGACGCAGTTCTTCAACACCACCAGGGATTCCGGGTTCAGGTTGTCAAGAAAGGTCTGTCCCTCCGGTGCGCTCATCGGGTCTTCGGTGCGGAACAGTCGATCATACAGTCGGATTTCGACGGGCACCGCGTGCCTTGCACTGACCCAGTGGGAGGTGCCGGGGACCTTGCGGCCGTCGGGTGCGCTGCCGCCCCTTGATTGCGGATCGTAGGTGCAGCGCAGCTCCACGATCTGTCCGGCCGCGTCCTTGACCACCTCTTTGCACGTGATGAGGCACGCATACCGCAGGCGGATTTCCGCGCCCGGGCTGAGCCGGTGCCATTTTTTCGGCGGGTCTTCGCGGAAGTCGTCCCGTTCGATGAAGATTTCGCGGCAGAACGGGAGCTTGCGGCTGCCCCACCGGTTGTCCTCGGGATGGAAGGGCGCGTCGAAGAATTCTTCTGCGTCCACGGGATAGTTTTCGATGACCACTTTCAGCGGGTCCATGACCGCCATGAGGCGGAAGGCCGTTTCGTTCAGCTCTTCGCGCACCGTGTGTTCCAGCAGGGCCACATCCACCAGGTTTTCGCGCCGTGCGATGCCGACGCGATCGCTGAAGCTCCGCAGGGCCGCCGCCGGCACGCCGCGCCGACGCAGGCCGCAGATGGTGGGCATGCGCGGGTCATCCCAGCCCGCCACGTGGTGTTCCTTGACCAGCTGGAGCAGGCGGCGCTTGCTCATCACCGTGTAACTGAGGTTGAGCCGGGCGAATTCGATCTGCTGCGGCCGATGGACCGGAAGCTGTTCGAGAAACCAGTCGTAGAGGGGACGGTGGTTTTCGAATTCGAGCGTGCAGATGGAATGGGTGATGCCCTCGATGGAGTCTTCGAGGCCGTGGGCCCAGTCGTACATGGGATAGATGCACCATTGATCGCCCGTGCGGTGATGGCGGGAGTGCCGGATGCGGTAGATGATCGGGTCGCGCAGGTTCATGTTGGGGGACTGCATGTCGATTTTCGCCCGCAGGCAGAGGGCCCCGTCCTTGAACTCACCCGCTTTCATCCGTTCGAGGAGGTCGACGTTTTCGGCCACGGGCCGGTCCCGCCAGGGGCTGTTGCGACCCGGGGTGTTGAAGTCGCCGCGGTATTCGCGGATTTCGTCGGGAGTGAGTTGTTCCACGTAGGCCTTGCCGTCCCGCACGAGGGTCATGGCGTGTGCGTACATCTGGTCAAAATAGTCGGACGCGAAATAGAGGCCGTCCCAGTGGAATCCCAGCCATTCGATGTCTTCCTTGATGGCTTCCACGTATTCGGCTTCTTCGGTGTCCGGGTTCGTGTCGTCGAAGCGCAGGTTGCAGGTGCCGCCGTATTTTTTGGCGAGACCGAAGTTCAGGCAGATGGATTTGGCGTGTCCGATGTGCAGGTAGCCGTTGGGTTCTGGTGGAAACCGCGTGGCCACGCGTCCGCCGTTCTTTCCCGTTGCCAGGTCCGCGTCGATGATGTCCTCGATGAAATGGGTGTGCGGTCTGTCCGCGTCGTTCGGTTTGTCGTTCACAGGCGATCTCCTCTGGTGGCGAGGGTGAGTTTTCCCATCTTGACGCCGTTGGTGGAAGTCAGGCTGTTGCCCAGCGCGATGATATCCTTTGCCGCGCCTTTTAAAAGAAGGACTTCGAGACAGTTTGTTTCGTCCATGTGCACATGGGTGGTGGAGATGATCAGGCTGTGATGGTCGTGCTGGAGGTGGCTCAGCCGGTGGGCCAGATCGTGGCTGTCGTGGTCGTACACGATGGTGGCCACTGCGATGCGATCACTGTGATCCGCTGCGTCCTCCCACTCTTTTTTAATCAGCTCTTCACGGATCATGTCCCGGACGGCCTCGGACCGGTTGACATAGCCGCGTTCGGCGATCAGTTCGTCAAACTGCGCGAGCAGGTTCCGGTCGAGGGAAATGCCGATGCGTTCAATCATGACAAACCTCCAGTGTCCTTTGCGGAAACGATCCGCGGCGAAAGGGGCCGGCGGCCGGACGGATGCGGATATGGATATCGGGGATGCCCGATGGCCACCACCGAGTAGATGTGGTGCCCGGCGGGGAGCTGCAGGTGCTGTCCGATGCGCCGGTCGCGCCGGGCGGCCTCCACGGCAAAACCGATGAGGCAGGAGCCGAGGTCCATGGCCTCCGCGGCGAGGACGATGTTCTGGGCGGCATGGATCGCGTCGTCGTGGGCGCAGGATGCCGATTGGTCCACGCTGATGACAATGGCGGCGGTGGCGCCGTGGAACAGCAGGTCTTCGCCCCGATGGTCGAAGCGGTCGAGGGCGTCGCGGATCTGGTCGTAGTAGCGACGGCGGTAGCGGCCGAGGACGTCGCCGCGGAAGAGTTTTGTGTAGAGTCGCAGCAGGGGATTTTCGGCCTGGCGGTTGGTCCGCCGGTAAAACGCCGCAACGGCCACGGCAAAGGAAACGACTGCTGCGCGATCGGGCAGGATGGTGAACGCCCATTTCTGGGCATTGGTGCCCGACGGCGCCCACAGCCCGAAGGTGACCAGATCCTGCAGGATGCCGGTCGAAACGGGTGCCTGTGTGTAGTTGCGACAGGAGCGGCGCATGGAAACGATTTGGAACAGCTGCGCAGCGCGGTCGTTGGTCTGGATGGCGGCTGGCACGGGAACGGTCAGGTCGGTGACGCGGACGGCGCCATCGGCACACACGGCCCCACATTGTCCGCAGTGCATGCACCGGTCCTTGACGACACGGCATCTGCCGTCCACCAGCGCCAGGCATTCCGACGGGCACACAGCCACGCAACGTCCGCAGCCGGTGCATTTTTCCAGGTCGACGACGGTCTGGACTTGGTATCCCATGGGCCACCCATTAATGACAAATCCGCAGGGGCGGACAAGGCTTTTTTCAACGGGTGTCCGTTTCGACCGGGTCGCAGAATTCTGGAAATGATTCCGGCCCCTTGACCGTTGGATGTTTCGTGACAAATTTGTCAGTGGAAGGTGAGCAAATGAAATCGATGCTTATTTATTTTCTGCTGGGCGCCATCGTGGCCGTGTGGACCGCTATCAACCGGGAACGGATTCCCGTGGAGGACGATCCGTCTCAGGAGCAGAAAGGTGTCGCCCTGCTGCCGGCCTATATCATCATTGCCATTGCGTGGCCTGTGTCGGTCATCGTGTCCGTGTATTCTTTTGTGATGTCGATGTTTGCCGACGATTCCCGGGGCTGACACCCCTGACCGTTACCGGCAGTCGAGGAATCAGGACATCGTCACAGCGAAGTGTCAAATCGATGGTGAAGGGCTGACATCCAGTCTCGACAACTGTTGTAACTGCTTCATGAAAAGCATTGTTTCCCTCATCCGTCCGCCTCGTTTCTGTCATCTTGAAGAATATCGTACCCGCTTTGCCGCAAAACGGCCGGAATTTTTCGTGAAGCCTGAAACGGCGGGGCACCCCAACCGGGAAGTATGAAATCATTGAGGAATCCGGTTTGGTCTCTTTCTATGGTGAAAATTGTTAATTTAATTGACAGATTTCTCCAATCATGTTCAACCATCAGAAATGATAAGGAGAATCTGTTCTGACAAAGTCCTTTCTGCCGCTGCCGGGTTTCCCATCGTGGCCATCACCGGCCCTCGTCAGTCCGGAAAGACAACCCTGTGCCGGATGATTTTTGCCGATCGGCCGTATGTGTCCTTTGAAGACCCGGGTACACGGGAGCGATTTCTCGAAGATCCCCGCGGCTTTCTGCACAATTACGAGGCGGGCGCGGTCTTCGATGAAGCCCAGCGGTGTCCGGATCTGTTTTCGTACCTTCAGGGAATGGTGGACGGGGATCGGCGGATGGGGCGGTTCATTCTCACGGGCTCGGCCCAGTTCGATCTGGAAGCGGGCATCAGCCAGTCGCTGGCCGGACGGGTGGCGACGCTGGAGCTGCTGCCCTTCTGCATGCAGGAGCTGTCCATCGGAAGGGACGCCGCGCTGGATGATGTGCTCTTCCGCGGATGTTACCCGCCGGTCCATGATCGGGACGTTCCGCCGGAGCTCTGGTTTTCCGGATATGTCCGCAACTATATCGAGCGCGATGTGCGGATGCTGCTGCAGATTTCGCACCTGGACACGTTCCAGCGTTTCGTGCGCCTTGCTGCCGCCCGGACCGGACAGCTGCTCAATCTGTCCGAGCTGGGCAATGCCGCCGGCGTCAACCACAACACCGTCAAGTCGTGGCTCTCGGTGATGCAGGCCAGCTACCTCGTTTATCTGGCTCGACCATTTCACATGAACATTTCCAAACGGCTGGTCAAATCGCCCAAACTCTATTTTCTCGATCCCGGACTGGTCTGCTGGCTGCTGTCCATTCAGAGTCCCGCGCAGCTCAACCTGCATCCCATGCGCGGCAGCATCTTTGAAACGTTTGTGGTGGCGGAGATTCTCAAGAAGCGCTTCAACGCGCTGGAGCGGGATGATTTCTGTTTCTACCGGGACCACAAGGGCATGGAGGTAGACTTGATCCTTGCGCGCGGGAACGACAGAATTCCCGTGGAAATCAAGTCCGGCATGACTTTCCGCAAGGAACATGCGGCGCATGTGCTCCGCTTCAGGGAAGTTGATCCCGGAAGCGCCGCGCCAGTGATCATATACGGCGGTGACGAGCGTTTCTCCCACGCCGGATGTGAAGTGATCCCATGGCGGGATCTCGGACACACGCCGCTGTGAGTCGCCGTTCTCTGATGTGATGGCGGTTACCGGCAGTCGAGGAACCAGGATTCCAGATCCCATTCCTTGATGAGGGTGGAGAAACCCTCGATGGTGGCGTCGCCGCAGACGTCGCCGGCCAGATCCGCTCCGTCGTCGATGTCGTCCACATATTCCACGTGAAAAACCGCTTTTCCGGCTTCGACAAAGGGTGCGTACTTGTCGCATTCGTCGTAGGCGAGGCATTCTTCGTTGAGGGCCCAGTCAAAACAGCCTTCCAGTGCTTCGAGCTGATCCACGTCGTTCTTCAACCCAACGGACAGGCCCCGGGCATGGGCGGCCTGCGCGACGAACTTGTTGAAATCCAGCTGGTCCAGGCCCGTCAGGTCAAAACCGGTGTCGTTGGCGTATCCGTCCATGTTGTCGGGCTCCACCCCGTCGCAGCCCTTTGCGGCGGCGATGTCCAGTCTTGCTTCCACCATTTCCCGCGTGCTGTCGTGGCGCACGTCCAGCCACTTTTCGTCGTCCCACTCCTCCATGGTTTCGCCGATGGCCGCGTCGTCAAAATCATCCGCGTCGTCGCGCCATTCTTCCCAGGTGCCCGCGGAGAAATAGCAGATCACCGTGCGGCCCTGCGCCTGCAGAGATGTGATTTCGGCCTCCGTGATGTTGAACAGGTCCACGTCGTACATGTCGACATCAAATGAATCGTCAATGCTGCCCGTGAGCTGCCACTGCCACGTGGTTCCCGTTGTGAGATCGCCGATGGTCGTTTCGTTGCAGCTGTCGTCCCATTCGCTCCAGTCCGCATCCGCATCGCTGTCCCCTCCGTCCGGGGATTCTTCTCCGGTACAGGCGGCAAAGGGCAGAGCGAACGACAGGAAGGTGATCAAAGTGGCGAAATATCTGAACATAACGACTCCTTTTTTTTATGTGCGGCGAAGTGTAGCCTGAATCAGAAAAAAAAACCATCCGGTCCCGTGTGCAATTCGAGACTGACGGTTCGGCCGGTTATGGGTACCATGATCAGTAGAAGGAGGACCTCATGCCACAACCATTACAGACCGCAGGACAACTTCGAGCTCCACTTTTTCTGGCCGCCGCCGCGATCATCGCCATGGCCTCGCCGCCCGCGTACGCTGAAGGCAGTGCGCAGACCGGTGCGAACCAGGCACTGTTCGTCGATCCGTTCGACATCAACGTGGACACGGTGCTGAACGTTTACGTCGCGGAGTTGGGCGAGGTGATCAACATCTCCGCGGGCAACAGCGACGGGCAGAACGTGTACGTGACCATTGTGAACCCGGCGGGCACCACGGTGGTGGACGACGAGCTGCTGACCCCCGCCCGGGGAGAACTGGCCGGCGACCTGCCCGACTGCGCGCAGGACATTCCCAATCCGTTTCAGTATGTCACCGGAACGGATGTAACGGACACGGCGGACGATGCCGACCCGGCGGACACCAGCGACGGCCAGTATGTGATCACCTTCCGGGTGGGCGCCAATGACGATTCACTCGAAACCGCCACCATCTATCCCTATGACATCACGGTCACGGATGATGCGTCAGAAGCCGTGTTCCACTGTGCCGCCGACGGTGACGGCGACGGGTTCATCGATCAGGAACCCACCCAGGCTTACAAAGGCGGTCGCCTCCACAGCGCCCGCTGGAGTTTCAACGCCGGCGCCTACGACAACGCCACGGATGCGGATTTCTTCATCCTCGTTCCCGGCGGTCGCCCGCAGGAGAGCTATGTCTGGCTCCTCGATCTGAACGGTCTGGCCGGCTACTGGTATGACATTTCGGGCAACTACACGGGGGTGGATTCCCCGGACGCCGACGGCGTGGCCGTGGCCGGTTTCAGCGTTCCCGAAGAGGGCAACAGCGTCACGCCCATGTTCGAAATTTATCTCGCCCATCCCGAAGAGGCCTTTTCGCCCGGTGCGCCGCCCACCCTGACGGGCTTCCGGTTCCGGGACGACGCGCTGGTGGACAACTCCATTTCGCCGGGCAACGAGGACGGCATTCAGGACGAGGGAAATTTTTATTTCACGTCGGATGTGGAGGGCACCTACGCCATTTTCATCGACGGCGATGACAACGGCATCTTCGATCCCACCATGCCCGGCGACATCCTGCTGTCCGGACGGGCGTCGGAGGGGCTGAATTCAGTGTATTTTGACGGTCGCGACAACACGGGCGCGCCCATGAACCCGGGTGTGCACATGGCGCGGATGTCCCTGCGGGCCGGCGAATACCACTTTGTGGGACGCGATATCGAGTCGTCCCTGCCGGGGATCCGCATCCTCGACGCAAACGATCCCGGCGTAATCCGGCCGGGCACCATGTACTGGAACGACACCCTGCTGGCCTCCACGGAAACGTTCAACCCGGTGGAAGCCTATCCGGACGGCCTCTCGTCGGGCGAGTATGCGGACGCTCCGGCCATCGGCGTCAATACCCATTCGTGGGGAACGCAGGACGAGAACTCCGAGAGCAACGAAACCTACATCGACACCTATGTGTTCGGCGCCGAAGATACCGGCGTGCAGCGGGTGGTGGTGACCAGCGGCTCCAACGCGAACATTTCCACTTCCACGATGACGGTGACCGTTGACGGCGGCGGAACTGCGGGGCCCGGCAGCACGATGATCTACACCGTGACATTCATCAATACCTCCACCATCGACGACGCGACGGATGTGACCTTCACCAATCTCATTCCGGACGGCGTCACGCTGGTGCCCGGCTCCCTCACCTGCACGGATGCTGCCGCGACGACGGCCGAGGGCAGTACGCTGACGGTGGAGGGCCTGACAGTTCCCGCCGGTACCGGTGCGGATGCGCCGGGCACCGTTGTCTGTACCTATTCCGTGACCGTCGACGACGGCACCACGGGGACGATTTCCAATCAGGGCTCGTTCACCTGGGACGGCGGCGCCGTGGGAGGCCTGACCGACGGCGATGCGGACACGCCGGAACTGGAGACAACGGACATCACCATCGGCGGATCGGGTGGAACGGACACGGATGGCGACGGGCTGTCCGACGATGAGGAAGAGCTCATCGGCACGGATCCGAATGATCCGGATACAGACGGGGACGGGCTGACGGACGGCGACGAGACGGGCATGGACGGCATGTACGATGAGGGGACAGACACCGATCCGAACGATCCGGACACGGACGGCGACGGCTTGAGCGACGGCGACGAAGTGACCACGTATGGCACCGATCCCCTCGACCCGGACACGGACGGCGGCGGCGTGAGCGACGGCGACGAAGTACTCCTGTGGCAGACGGATCCCCTCGACGCAGCAGATGACGACGAGTACGCGTACAGCGGCGGTTCCTGTGCCACGGTGCAACCCGGCGCGGACGGCGGCGGATGGTTGCTGCTGTTTGCGGTATTCGCGCTGACTTTTTTTTAAGGCGTAAAGTTGCGGGTGTTGCGCTCGCTCTCCTCGTTCTTCTTTGTGCGCAGACGGTCCATGCCCAGAATGGAACGGTGAATACCCAGGCCTTTGCGCCCTCGCCCTTCATGAACGACCTGTACAACGTGGAGCTGGGTTCCACCATGAAGCATCTCTACCGATGGGATGCGGGGCTCTACCTGAACTACCAGAACGATCCGCTGGTGCTGCGCGCCAGTGACGGCGACGTGGTGCGCAACGTGGTGGCCCACCAGCTCACCGCCGATTTTCTGGGGGCGTTTGCGATCCTCGACTGGCTGGACGTGGGCCTCGCGTTTCCCATGCACCTCTATCAGGGCGGTGACGGGCTCATCGGCGGCGAAGCACCGTCGGCATTCAGCGTGGGGGATCTGCGGCTTCACGTAAAGGCCCGCATCGTGCAGTCAAAGAAAAAGGTGTTTTCCCTGGCGTTTGCGCCGTACCTCACTTTTCCAACGGGTCAGCTCGTGGACGGTTTCTCGGGCAGCGCGGGCGTGACGTTCGTGCCCCAGCTCGCCGCGAGCTTCGAGTGGCGAAGGGCGGGATTTTCGGTGAACGCGGGGTATCGATTTGCAAAGGACGAACGGGTGGCCAACCTGCAGATTTCGGACGAGCTGATTTTCCGTCTGGGCGGCTTCGTGTGGTTCATCCCGCAGAAGTTTTCGGCCATCGCCGAGCTGCTGACGTCCACCCGGGCGGGGGCGCCCTTTGCCGAGGTGGAAGAGACTCCCGTGGAGCTGCTGGCGGGCCTGCGGTATTTTCTCTTCGACTGGATCCACCTCAACCTGGGCGCCGGCGGTGGTCTCACAAAGGGGTATGCGATGCCCGATTTCCGCATCTTCGCCGGGGCGGTCATGACCCTGGGGAAAAAGGAGGAACCGGTGGTGGTGCAGGAAGGTCCCGGAGACCGGGACGAGGACGGCATCCTGGACGACGTGGATGAGTGTCCGCGCAGGGCGGAGGACAAGGACGGGTTCGAAGACGCTGACGGATGTCCCGACAAGGACAACGACGACGACGGCATTCTTGACGTGGACGACAAATGTCCGAACGAGGCGGAAGACAAGGATCGCTTCGAAGACAAGGATGGATGCCCGGATCCGGACAACGACGGCGATGGCATTCTCGACGTGGACGACAAGTGCCCCGACGAGGCGGAGGACAAGGACGGGTTCGAGGATGCCGACGGATGTCCCGACAAGGATAACGACGGCGACGGGATTCTCGACGTGAACGACAAGTGCCCAAACGAGCCGGAGACGGTCAACGGCAAGGAGGATGACGACGGCTGTCCGGATGCGAAGGCGCGGGTGCAGGGGAAAAAGATCATCATCCTCGAAAAGATTTTCTTTGAGTACAACTCCAACGTCATCATGAAGAAGAGCTACGAGGTGCTGAACGACGTGGTGGACGTGATGAAGAACTATCCGCAGATCAAAAAGGTGCGGGTGGAGGGCCACACGGACACCCGGGGCAAGGCGCCCTACAACAAGAACCTCTCCGCGGGCAGGGCGAAGGCGGTGAAGGACTATCTGGTGAAGAACGGTGTGGAGCCGGTGCGGCTGGAGTCCGTGGGGTACGGCGAGGAGCGGCCCCTGGTGACCCCCGAGCAGACCGAAGACGACTTTGAGAAGAACCGCCGCGTGGAATTTGAAATCCTCGAAACAGAGACCGCGGAAGACGGCCCTCGCCTGGAATTCCGCAACGCGGAGTAGCCCCTCGAGTATTTCGTCTGGCGCGAGCTCAATACTTATCGTCGATTCTTCGACTTTCAACTTCGTCAAAAGACATGATTCCCCACCAGACGAACGGCCTGTCCCCCGAACACGAGGAACCTTTTGCAGGGCATTGCATCCAGGTCTGGTGAAAACCGTTACCATTGGGATTGCCCCATAATGTCATTCTGCGGGCACCTTTGGACAAATTCTGACCCATTCGTCGGATACAGTTCTGGTGAAAGGATATACATGCCCCGCACCCGATACCCACACGAACACCTCATCCACGAACTGCGTGAAATTTTCCGCAGTATCAACAATCAGATTCGCTACAGCGACGACACGGACCAGTGGTATGAGGGCACGTATGGCTACTCCCCCATCCGGGAGCAGGATGCCCGGGCGGCCGGCGGTTTGAAGCGCGCCGAGCAGATCGCCGAGGAACTGGTGGCCCTGGGGCCTGAGGCCGCTGAAGCCGTCTGCTACGGACTTCGCCTGCGGGGTCAGTTCCGGGAGTACCTGATTCCGTACATCCGGGTGTACCCGGACATTCCAGTCGTTGAACGTACGGTGGAGATGATCCGAAGGAGGAAGTCGGACTGGCTGCATCGGTCTGGCGGTATCATTGGAGGTGATTAGATGAGCAACCAATCACAAGAGGTGGACAAATGACACAGCAATATGAACTTCTTACGTTGAAGCAGGTCTTTGCTGACGGTAACCGGCGGTTTGTCATTCCGGATTACCAGCGGGGCTACTCCTGGGAGACACGGCAACGCCAGGATCTGCTGGGGGACATTGAGCAGCTGAGGAAAAGCGACTCTCGGCATTTCACCGGGACGATCGTGGCCACTGGAAGGGAGGATTTCCCGGACATCTACGAGATCGTCGACGGCCAACAGCGCCTGACCACGCTCGTACTGCTCATTTCCACGATTGTCCGCCGCATTTCATTTGTTGAAGCTGCCGTGGAGGCCAGACGACTGGTCGTCAGTTCGGGTCAGGAGAGCGGGAACGCGATACGCAAGTTTCGCCTGAACGCGTCCCAGGATGACCTGTTTGAGGAACTTCTGGTGAAAGGGGCCCAGCAGACCAGAGAAATCCATACGAAATCCGACCAGAACCTGGTGGACGCGGTGGCGGAGTTCACTACCTGGCAAAACGGCAAAAGCGATGCCGACCTGCAGGAGATTCTTGCGGTAATCACGACCCGTCTGGGATTCCTGTTTTTCGCACCCGCCAACAATGCGGAAATTGGCATTATGTTCGAGGTGATCAACAACCGGGGCAAGCCGCTGAGTGAACTCGAGAAGATCAAAAACTATCTCCTCTACTACGCAGAAAAGAATGGGAAGCCGGACTTGAAAACCCGTGTGAAAAGCTCCTGGGCGACCATCCTCTCCAACCTCAGCGAATCCGGACATACATCCAACGATGACGAAAACGTGTTTTTACGGAACTGCTGGCTGGTTTTCGGCTCCAGCTCCCCAAAAGGGAGCTGGGAGGTCTATGAGCAGATCAGACAGGCCAAACCAGCTGCGGCACCGACTGAGGTGATTCAAGCGGATTGGAAGTGGCTGTACGAGTTTGTGGAGTTCATGGAGAACACCTCCTTGACCTTCAAGAAGCTGGTTACGCAACGGACAGTTTCCACAAATCTGGAGCGACTACGTCTGCAGCGAATTCATCTGCAACCGTCCAACGCATCGATTTTGCCGCTCCTGATCGCACTGTATGCGCGGGAACTGGATGGCGATACGCGGATCAGGACAATTGCGCTCCTCGAAAAGCTGAATTTCAGATACTACGGCACCGGCATCGCGAGCCGCAGTGATACGGGTCAGGGCCATCTGTTCGGGCTGGCCTTCGAGTACTACCACCACTTCGGAAAAAAACACGAAGGGCGCCTGATCGACACGGAGTGGCTGGCCCGGGAGCTGGTCCATTTCGTTTCCACGGAGGCCAATGACCAGAAATTCATCCAACAGCTAACCCTGAACAAGGACGAAGCGGGAAACTACTTCAACTGGGGCGGATTGAAGTTCTTCCTTGCCAACTACGAGGATGCCCTGCGGTCAAAGGCCGGTGAGTCGTCCATTCTGAAGGCAGCCCTGACGCCAAGGGACCAGACAGCGCCCAACGATTTCTATCATCGCGAGCACATACTGGCCGATCAGGACTTCACTGCCTTCAACGACCAGGACGAGCGGGACATCAGCAAACGGCGGCTGGGGAACTTCCTTCTTCTTCGGGAAACAACGAATATCAAGGTCTCCAACAAACGCCCGGAAGAAAAAGTGGCGCTCTACTTCGCCGACAGGCTCCATGAACCGAACACCCTGATGATCCGGGAGCTGAAAGAGTGGCTGGATGCGGCCGTCGCCATGTGCGATCAGGAATGGGAAAGAAAAACACAGAACTACTGGCGTCACGTGTATGCACGCTTCCTGGATACCCGGGAGCAGGCGCTGGTGAATTTTGCGCTCGGCCGTTGGCGGGTGGAAGGGGTCACCCGGGCTGTGGACCGGGTGGAAATTGACAGTTTCCAGGAAGGGAATGAAATGTTTCGGTGTGCTCGGGCGTGCGACGACGGTACTCTGGAAATCCGCAACGCGGAGTAGCCGCGTTTTTTCCCGCAACGAAAGATTTCAAAATAGCGTTGTCTGGCCCCCGGAACCGGGCCCACCCTTTTTCGTACCGGGCGGAGGAGGTGGCGGCGGCGGCAGGGATTCGGTGGTTTCGATGATGCGTGTCTCATCGCCCTCTTCGCGCAACTTCTGCACCCGGGTCACCGGCTTGGGGCTGACGCGACGACCTTTTGCGGTCACGCCGCTGAACTCCACCTCGGTCAGATCGAAGTCCGCCTCTGTCACCCGCTGTCGCTTGGCGGGCGCAAACTGTACGCGGATGGGCCCCTGCACGTCGCCGGGAATGAGCAGATCGATTTTTCCCTTCTTGTCTTTAATCAGCTCATACTCCCGGTCCTTGATGAATTTGTGGATATGCACTTTTTTGGCCCAGGCGATGCGCTCCTCATCCCGGTAGACAACAGTGAATTTTGTGCCGTTCTCCTGATCGAAGGGTTCCCAGTAGATCACTTTTCCCGGAATGAGGATTTTCTCTTCCGGTGCCACGATGCGGTAGCTGCCGTCCTTGCTGATGAAGAGCACCCGGTCGTACTCGCTCATGGCGATGATGTACTCAGACTCCTTGACCTCGCTGCCGAAGAAGCCGGTGTTCGGGTCGTATCCCACCTTGATGTTCTGGCGGGCCACATCTTTTTTATCGATAGCTTCAAACAGGGAGATTTCCGTTTTCCGCGCATACACGTTTTTGTAGCGGTTGATCAGGTCCTTTAAAAAACCGATGGTCGTCTGGGTCAGGGCCGCGAGTTTCGCCTGCGTTTCCGTGACATGGTCTTCCACTTCCTTGATCTGTTTGCGATTTTTTTTCTGATCGTATTTGGATATCCGGCGGATTCGGATTTCCAGCAGCCGATCCACGTCCGCGTCGTCCATGGGACGGACAAAGCGTTTGGAAAAGGGCTTCATTCCAGCGTAGACCTCTGCCACCACTTCGGCTTCCGTGTTGGCTTCTTCGATCCGCTTGTACACCTTGTTTTCGATGAAGATCTGCTCCAGGGTCAGCCAGTGCTGCCGGTCTGTCAGCTTGCGCAGCTGCAGTTCGAGCTCGGCGCAGATCTGATCCCGCAGTCGCTCGGTCAGATAGCGGAGTACCTCGTTGACGCTGAGGATGACCGGATGTCCGTCCCGGATGACCGTGATGGCCGAGTTGATGGACACTTCGCACTGGGTATACGCGTAGAGCTGGGGAATGACTTCCGACGTGGACACACCTCTTGGCAGGGTGATTTCAATTTCCACGTTTTCGCTGGTGTAGTCGTTGATGGCGGCGATTTTGATTTTCTTTTTCTGGGTGGCGCTTTCGATGGAGGCGATGACGCTTTCGGTGGTGGTGGAAAACGGAATTTCGCGGATGGTGATTCGTTTATCGCCGTCGCTGTCGATGCGCGCGCGGACCCGGATGCGACCGCGGCCCTCATCATATTCGGATACGTCCATGATGCCGCCCGACGAAAAATCCGGATACAGGGCGATGGGCTCGTAGTTGAGGATGTTCACCTGCGCCTGCAGCAGCTCGATGAGATTGTGGGGCAGGATGCGCGTGGCCATGCCCACGGCGATGCCTTCCACGCCCAGCATGAGCAGAACCGGCAGTTTTACCGGCAGTACCACGGGCTCCTTGTTGCGGCCGTCATAGCTATCCTGGAACTGCGTCAGTTCGTCGTTGAAGAGGGTGTCCCTGGCCAGATCGGTCAGGCGACACTCGATGTAGCGGGGAGCGGCCGCCGGATGGCCGGTGACAACATTGCCGAAGTTGCCCTGCTTTTCAATGAAGAAGTCCTTGTTGGCCAGGACGACAAGGGCGTCGCCGATGGATGCATCCCCGTGGGGGTGCAGCTTCATTGTCTCGCCGATGACGTTGGCTACCTTGTGGAATTTTCCGTCATCCTGTTTGTGAAGGGTGTAGAGGATGCGACGCTGCACGGGCTTGCAGCCGTCCCGCAGTTCGGGGATTGCCCGGTCCACGATGACGTAGCTCGCATACTCCAGAAAATTTTTTTCCATCATCGGTTCAAGTGTAGCCATCTGAAACGCTCTCTAATGCAACGACCCGCCGTTCAGGCGATGTTGGAAATCAGGTTGTCCTCGATGAATTTGCGCCGCTCCGGCGTGTTTTTCCCCATGAAGAACTCCAGCGTTTTGGATATTTCGCTCAGGGACTCCACGGTCACCGGTGTCAGCTTCATTTTTTTGCCGATGAACAGGTTGAATTCGCCCGGACTGATTTCGCCCAGTCCCTTGAATCGGGTGACTTCGGGCGAACTCAGTTTTGCCATGGCGGCATCCCGTTCCTGCTCGGTGTAGCAGTAGATGGTTTCTTTCTTGTTGCGCACCCGGAACAGGGGCGTTTCCAGCAGGAACAGGTGTCCCTTGACCACCAGTTCTTCGAAATACCGCAAAAAGAAGGTGATCAGGAGGTTGCGGATGTGCATGCCGTCCACGTCCGCGTCCGTGGCGATGACAATTTTGTTGTAGCGGAGTCCTTCAACTTCGTTTTCGATGCCGAGGGCCTGCATGATGTTGTACAGTTCTTCGTTTTTGTACAGCGCGTCCCGGTTCAGATCCACGCAGTTCAGGGGCTTGCCCTTCAGGGAGAAGATGGCCTGCGTATAGACGTCCCGCGAATGGACCATGGCGCCTCCCGCCGAGTCCCCTTCCGTCAGAAAGATGAGGGTTTCTTCGCGCAGGTCCTGGTTGCGCTTCATGGGTTTGGGATCGTTGTAGTGGATTTTACAGTCCGTCAGCTTGGGAATGCGGATGGCCACTTTCTTTGCGCGTTCCTTGGCCTGCTTTTTAATGGACGAGAGCTCCTTGCGCAGGCTTTCGTTCTGCTTGATCTTTTCAATGAGTTTGTCGGCCTCCCGGGGATTCCGGTGCAGCCAGATGACCATCTGGTCCTTTACTTCCTTGAGAATCCAGCTTCGTTCCTCGGTGGAGCCGAGTTTATTCTTGGTCTGGCTTTCAAAAACCGGATCCTTCACCTTTACCGCAATGGCGCCGATGATGCCGTCCCGCACGTCCGGTCCCGTGAAGTTGCGCTTGGAATACTCGTTTACGCCTTTGAGGATGCCTTCCCGGAAGGCGCTTTCGTGGGTGCCGCCATCGCTTGTGTGCTGGCCGTTGACAAAACTGAAATAGTTTTCGCCATAGGCGTGGGTGTGGGTGAAGGCAAATTCAATGCGCTTGTCCCGGTAAGAGCAGCATTCATAGATGGTGCGCTCGTCGCCGATTTCCTTGGAGAGAAGATCCTGCAGGCCTCCGGTGCTGACAAAGCTCTTTCCGTTGTAAACAATGGTCAGCCCCGTGTTCAGGTAGCAGTAATAGCGCAGCCGATGCTCGATGAAGTCGTCCTTCCACGCATAGGTGTTGAAGATTTCCGGATCCGGGGTGAAGCGGACAAAGGTGCCGTTGCGTTCCTTGTCGTTCTTTCCCGATTGCTCCTGCTTCTTGATGCCCCGGTGAAATACGGCGCGGCGGAACTGCCCGTCCCGGTAACTGACGACTTCGAATTCGGACGACAGGGCATTGACGGCCTTGGTGCCCACGCCGTTCAGGCCAACGGAGAACTGAAATACGTCGTCGTTGTATTTGGCGCCCGTGTTGATTTCGCTGACGCAGTCCACGAGCTTCCCGAGGGGAATGCCGCGGCCGAAGTCCCGGACGGACACCATGTCGCCGTCCCGCTTCACTTCAATTTTTTTGCCGTTGCCCATGATGAATTCGTCGATGCTGTTGTCGATGACTTCCTTCATCATGATGTAGATGCCGTCCACCGGATTGGAACCGTTGCCGATGCGGCCGATGTACATGCCGGTCCGCCGGCGGATGTGCTCCAGGGCATCCAGGGTCTGGACGGCCTTCTCGTCGTACGCCACTTTCGTTGTTGCCATGCTGCCTTCCTCGTCTGCTGAACATCTGACCCGTGGTTCGCACCCATACTCCTATCACCCCTCTCCCGCCAGTTCAATATTCCGGCACGGGTGGCTCCAGTGGGCAACTCGTTTTTCAACCATTTGAATTTATTGGATATTATCGACGTGCCAGGAGAAGAAACTACTCGCAGAGGATGAGCATTTCGTCGGTGAGTTCCACCGGTTCGGCCTCCTCATCCAGCATGATTTCCGCCGCTTCGCCACCGCTGCCTACCGCGGCGATGTCGGCCAGCAGGCCGGCGGCGGAAGTGGAACCGGGCAGGCCGACGACACGGGTTTCAATTCCCGCATCGAACCATTTCTTCACCAGGGCAAGCGACTGATCCCGATCATACCAGTCCGGCATGCCGTCCGTGATCAGCACCACCTTGAATGGCCGTGTCAGAATATCCGCAAGGCAGGCGTGATCAATGGCGGCGTCGGCCTGGTGCATGGCATCCATGAGGGGCGTACTGCCCCCGGCGGCATAGCGGTCCATGGAGCGATTCCAGGTGTCCATGAAGTCCTCCCCGTCGGCGTAATCGATCTGAAGGCCGGAATCGATGGATGCAACAGCGGTGAAGTCCTCTTCCGAAGCCGGCGGCATGGGAAAGAATAATGCGCCGGCAGTGACGTACCCGGTAAAGGGCGCGACAGCGGCAGTCATGGCGTCCCGGGCCACGTCCCACTTGGCAGCGTCGTCGTTCCATTCGTCCTGCATGCTGCCGGACTTGTCGAAGATGAAGAGGATGGTGTGTTCCTTCGCCGCCAGCACGTTTTCGTCGTCCAGATCCGTGTCTGTTGCAGCAACACCGAAGCGGGCCATGTACTCGTCCCGCGCGGGTGCGATACACCCGTCCGGATGAGGCGTCAGCGTATGGGTTTCTACAAACGCGTCTGCCACGGGGGCGGTATCGTGCTCATCCGTATCGACCGGAACGGCTCCGCTCGATTCCACGGGGGAACCGGCAGCATCGGCACCATCCGGATCTGCCTGGCCGGAGTTGAAGGAGATGCCGTCACATCCCGCTGTCAGGGCGACCAGCAGAGCGATAACCGGGCCTGTTCTGAATCTGTCGGTGATCATGGGGTCCTCCTGTGTCGTGTTGATGCCAAACCAATCCCGCGGACATGAAGACTGAGAACCAGCTGCAAAGCTTTCACCCTTCTTTCCGCCGGCGCGCACCCCGTCCGTGGAAGTTGAAATCATTCGCGAATCGGCACAGGCGAGGCCGATGTGCGGGCGTCGCTGCGGCGGCAGGCAGTTATCTGCGGGTGATTTTTCTGTCGGCGGCGGGTTTCGCGCGTTGTCCGGCGGTGTCCGGGTCGGCGGGGTGGACGATTTGGGGCGGCAGCAATCGATGACGGAGGCGTTTTGTCGAACTGCGAATACAGCAGTGCCGTTGCGTTGCTTCAAACGCGGACACAAACAGTTGAATCGATGCGGTCAGAATCCCACGGGCACGAGATACCCGGGCGGATAGCTCCACCGCGGCCATTCGATTTGCGCGGCC
>JAKQNG010000043.1 GCA_029565915.1 Deltaproteobacteria bacterium | reverse complement strand
TTCAGGTGTGCCGACGGCCAGTGCTGCAAGCAGCAGTGCGCCGGGATGGAATGTGGCGACGACGGTTGCGGCGGTACTTGCGGCGAGTGCGCCGCCGACAAATTCTGCGAGTCCGGCACTTGCCGCCCGAATGGTTGCGAAGGACGCTGGTGCGGAACAGGGACGGGCGGGGTTGATTGCGGATCGTGCAAGACCGCCCAGGGCGAGATATGCTTTGCCGGTTCGTGCTGCACCCCGGACTGCGGTGACGACCTTTCGGAAAAGATTTGCGGCACCGACGGTTGCGGTGGCTCATGCGGTTCCTGTGAAGGTGATCTGGTGTGCTGTTTCGACGGCAGCACGTGCTGTCCGAAGGAATGCCAGGGACGTGAATGCGGGCCTGACGGGCAGGGCGGCTATTGCGGGCCGGAGTGCCCGGTCAACCACGTCTGCACCGAAGCTGGAAATTGCTGCCTGCCATATTGTCCCGGACAGTGCGGCGACGACGGCTGCGGCGGAAGCTGCGGCGAGTGCAAGGCGGGCGTTGACTGCCACAACTACTTCTGTCCGCAGACGACCAATGAATGCCTGAACAACTTCTGCGAGTCCTGCAATCCCGAGATCGAGGACTGCGAAGGCGTGGCGTCGGAGAACTGCCGCAACTGTCCAGGGGACTGTGGGTGCATCGGCGAGTATGAGTGCATCAACGACAGGTGCTGCATCCCCGAGTGCGGAGAGCGTGAATGCGGGGACAACGGGTGCGGGGTTCCATGCGGGCTTTGTGGTCACGGGGCCGTCTGCAATCAATCCGGGATGTGCGAGCCGTGCGATGACGAATGCACGCCGGGACAGTACTGCACGCCCGACGGTACCGCCGTATGGACCTGTACCTACGCGGTCGAGGGCTGCAACAAAAAGTTGCCGGCGACGCCGTGCCAGTTCGGCTGTTCCCCGTTCATCAATGACTGCATGAACGAATGCCCCGCGACAAACGGTAAGTGTTCGGCACCTGGGAGCTACAAGTGTTTCAATGACTTGAACGGGTTCCCGCAGTGCGTGTTCATCTGCCCCACCGATCCGTCGATTCCTTCCAGCGAAAGGCGGTGGACCGCGCTGGTGAATTGCTCGGCGTCCGGCGACTCCTGCAAGTGCGGCGAATTCGAGGATATTGCGATGTGCATGACCAGTCAGGGCGGCGCGAAGCCGTGTTACGGCGAAAGGCTTGACGACTGACTCCGGTCTGGATTCCCATTTACGATTATCCGGAGGCGACACATTGTCCAGTAAGTCAAAAATGATTGCAGGCGGCACGCGGTTGCTTGAAAGGCGTTTTTCGCGCCCGCTGTTCATGATGGCCCATCACGACGACGAGATCAGTCAGGCCGGGGTCTTTCAGCGCCTGGGCCCGGATGTCCGGGCCGTCTGGGTTACCAACAGCGACGGCCTGTTCTTTGAATCCGACATGCAGCCGGCCGACTATGGCAGGCTGAGGATGGCGGAAGGTATCGCATCGGTGGCCCAGGCAGGAATCCCGGAGTCCTCCACCCGGTGTCACGGGTGGTCGGAGGTCGAGATCTACCGCTGGCTCAGCCGCCTGAATTCGGGCGCCGCCACGATGGAGCAGGCTGCCGGCTTTTTTGACTGCATCAGGGACGATATCAGGAACGACATATTTGAGATCGGCCCCGACGCGGTTTTCACCCTGGCGTGGCAGGGGGGCCAGCCCGAGCACGACCTGGTTCATTTCTTCACGGCCCTGGCCGTTCGCGAGTATTCCGCGAAGACCGGATCGGCCGTCGAATTCTTCCACATGCCGGCTTACGAGTACACGATCCTTGTGGCCCACAGGTTCCATCCCCTTTACAGCCGGCAGAGGCTTCGGATAAGCCTCTCGGAGCCGGAGATGGAAACCAAGTTGAGGATGATTGAACAGTATCCTTCCCAGAAGAGGCTCTTTTCAGACTTCCAGAAGAGAT
>JAKQNG010000130.1 GCA_029565915.1 Deltaproteobacteria bacterium | reverse complement strand
TGTAGGGAGACAGGCGGTTGATCTCTTCGGTCACTTCGCCCACCGTGATCACCCGGTTCCCCACCTTCGCCACGGGCAGGGCCGCCTGTTCCCGGGTCAGGCCGTCGGGAATCCGCAAGGACTCCTGCAGTGGCGGTCGCTGTCCCGCCGTCCTGTCTTCCTTTGAACAGCCGGAGGTGAGGGCGGCGGCGACGGCAATGGCAGAAAGAATACTGTGTCGCATGACGGTCATGGGCGTTCCTTTTATAAAATGAACTACCTTAAATAGTCAGTGGGATTTTATGGCACAGCGCCAGAGGGTTCGCAACAGGTGAATTGCGGCCTCCGTGGGGGACTTCTGCGATGGTTCCACCAGGGATACGAGGCGCAGATCCGGCGTCAGACGCAGGGCGCCGTCCGCTTCTTCGATGACACGGGATACCTCCCGGGGATCGACACGGCTGTCCGGCCCCAGGTGAACCGTGATGCGGCGCCGGGTGGTCTCAATGCCTGCGACACCCAGCATCCGGCACAGCACCTTGGCCGTCATGCCGGCGCACAGGGCCTTCGCCTCCAGGGGCAGGGGACCGAAGCGATCCACGAGGGCGGCCAGGGTTTCCTCCACCTCTTCCAGGGACCGGGCGCAGGCCATTTCCTTGTAGTAGTGCAGCCGCAGTCCCGGGTCGGGAATGTATTCCGAAGGAAGGAATCCCGGCGTTTCCAGCGTGATTTCCGGTTCCCTGTCCGGCGGCGGACTTTCGCCGGCGAGGCGGGCGGTGGCTTCCTGCAGCAGGTCGAGGAACATTTCGTAGCCCACGGCATCCACCGTGCCGGATTGCTCCGGGCCCAGCAGGTTTCCCGCGCCGCGGATTTCGAGATCCATGGAGGCCACCGAAAACCCGCTGCCCAGCTCCGTGTGCCGCACCAGCGCTTCCAGCCGTTCCTTCGCGTCACCGGTGAGCATCTGGAGCGGCGGCACCACCAGACAGGCATAGGCCTGCCGATCGCTGCGGCCCACGCGTCCCCGCAGCTGGTAGAGCTGGGCCAGCCCGAAGGTGTCCGCCCGGTCGATGACGATGGTGTTGGCCCGGGGAATGTCCAGCCCGGACTCGATGATGGCGGTACAAACCAGCACGTTGCTTCTGCCCTCCACAAAATTCACCATCACTTCTTCCAGTCGCTCTTCACTCATCTGCCCGTGGCCCACCGCCACCTTCGCCTGCGGTACCATGGCGGCAATCCGCTCTGCCATGGCATGGATGGTGCGGACCCGGTTGTGCACCACGTACACCTGACCGTCCCTTGCCAGTTCCCGCTCGATGGCCCCGCGCAGCACGCCGGGCGTGTCGTGGCAGATCACCGTTCGGATGGGCATCCGGTTCATGGGCGCCGTGGCGATGATGGACAGATCCCGCAGCCGGGAGAAAGCCATGTGAAGCGTACGCGGAATGGGTGTGGCGGTCATGGCCATGGTGTCCACGGAGGCCCGGAGGGAGCGGATGCGCTCCTTGTGGGACACCCCGAACCGGTGTTCTTCGTCGATGACGAGGAGTCCCGGCCGGCGGAAGTGGACGTCCGGCTGCAGCAGTCGATGGGTGCCCACCACGATGTCCACCGCACCGTCCTTGAGCCCCGAAACGACGGCCTCATTCTGTTTCGGCGTGCGGAAACGGCTCAGCATCTCCACCCGCACGGGGAGTGTGGCGAATCGCCGTTTCAGGCTCTCGAAGTGCTGCTGCGCCAGTACCGTGGTCGGCACGAGAATGGCCACCTGCCGGCCGGAGGCCACCACGCGGAAGGCGGCCCGCATGGCCACTTCGGTCTTGCCGAAGCCCACGTCGCCGCAGATGAGCCGGTCCATGGGCTTTTCGCTTTCGAGATCCGCCATTACCTCGTCGATGACCGCAGCCTGGTCCCGCGTCTCCTCAAAGGGGAAGGATGCTTCGAAGGCCGCGTACAGGTCGTCCGCCGGCGCCACGGGCGGTCGCCTCGCCAGGTTCCGGCGCGCGTAGAGGTGGAGCAGGGAACCTGCCAGCTCCATGGCGCGCTGCCGTGCGGTGGCCTTTGTTTTTGCAAACGCCTGGCCCCCCAGCCGATCCAGGGGAGGCGCGCTCTCCCTGGCGCCCATGTACTTCTGGATCTGGCTCACCCGGTACACGGGCAGATACAGCCGATCATCTCCCTGGAATGCGATGAGCAGGAAGTCCACCGTTGTGCCGTTCACTTCCTTCTGCACGAGGCCCCGGTAGCGACCCACACCGTGTTCCTTGTGGATGACGAGGTCGTCCACGTCGAGCAGGCGCAGATCGAACAGGGCGCTCTTTGCATCCGTGCGGCGTCCGGAGGCGCGCTGACGGCCTCCGAAAATATCCTCGTCGGTCATGCAGCAGATGCCTTCGCCTGGCCAGATGAAGCCGCGGCGCAAAGGACCCTTTGTCAGGAACAGACCCGGCGCCGGTGGCAGTGGGGCTGTCGTGTCCAACGGAGAGAGCCCTCGATGGACGACCATGTCCCGCAGCCGGGCGACCTGTCCGTCCGTGTGGGCGCAGAGGGACACCCGCCATCCCTCGTCCAGCAGTTTTCGCAGAAGGACGGCCAGCGCTTCAATGGGTTCCGTGCCGCCCTGCTGCGCCGCCACCTGCAGCTGCTCGTGCAGGTCCGAAAAATCCTGCGCCTGGATGCGGACCGGATGGACGCATTGTTCCAACCCGCCGGCTTCCTGCACTTCCAGCGGATGGGCCACCGTGAGGGGCCCACAGGCGGCGCGTTCTTCCAGCAACCCCCAGGGGATCAGCAGGGCATCCGGCGGCATGGCCGGGATGCCGTCTTCGATGCGGCGCTCACAGTCCGCAGCAAAGGCCGCATGCAGCCTGTTCCAGGCCATTTTCACCGCCGCCGGATCGCTGATGCACAGGCCTGCTCCGCCGGCATAATCGAAGATCGAGTCGCCCCGTCCCTGCCGGTAGAGGGCGGGAACAAAGGCGTGGGAACCGACAAAGGTGCGGCCCGCCAGCAGGTCCTCGATGAGCAGCGAGGTCCGGCTCGTGGGGAAGTTCACCAGATCGCAGCGCTCCCGCAGCCGTCCGGCGGCCTGTTCCGCGTCCTCCGGGGTGGCGGGCAGCAGGGTCGCTCCCGCGGGATGGATCCACACTTCACCCACTTCTTCGACCCGCGTCTGGGTATCCGGCGAGAACAGGTGGATCCGCTCAATGCGGTCTGCATCGAAGTCGATGCGGATGGGCAATTCCATGGCGGGCACGAAGAGGTCCACGAGGGAGCCCCGCGCGTTGCAGCAACCGGGTTCTTCCACGGCGCGCACCTCCCGGTAACCGGACAGTCGCAGCGTGGCCAGCAGGGCGTCCCTCGATACCGCATCACCTGTTTGCAGGTGGCGGCAGTGGTCGTCGAACACCTGGCGGGGAAGGACCCGGCGCAGGGCCGCGTCAGCGGAAATGACCAGGAAGTGCCAGGGAAGACGGCGCAGGCGGAAGAGCACTGCCGATCGCTCCAGGCACGATGGTCGATCGGGAACCACCTCATCGTAAGGGCCCGATTCGTACCGCGGAAACAGGAGAACGGCGGCTTCATCGCCGCAGAAGTGGGCGAGATCCGCGGCAAGGGCGGTGGCCTCCTTGAAATCGGCGGTCACCACCACGGAGGGGCCGGATGCCCTCCGTGCGTGAAGGCACGCTGCCAGACTGCCGCCCCGGGCGCCGACGAGATCGAGACGCGGAACATCGGCGCGGACCGCTTGAAGGCCGTCTCCGTCGGCGATGGCGGGAATGCGCGAAGGCAGGTCCACGGGATCAGTAGGGGTTGTCTTCGACGTCCGGTTCGGCTGCCGGGGGCTTCGGTTTTTCCACCGGGGCGGGGGGCGGCGTCGGGGTGGCGGCAGGGGTCGGGGCGGCCGCGACCGGGGCCGGGGTCGGCGTCGGGGCGGCAGCGGTCGCCGGCGTGGCGTCGGGCGTCGGGGTGGCTGTTGCCGCCGGCCTTGAGGTGCGTTCTGCCCGGGGGGCGGCGACGGGTTTCGGCTCTTCGGGTTCTTGTGTCAGGACAGCGGACACGGTGGCCAGGTAACGGCCGTCCGCAAAGGTCCAGTCCGCGGCGGTCACCCTGCCCGACAGATCGAGATAGCCCTTCTTCGACAGGATGTATTCAAATTCCTGCGCCACATTCTTTTTCAGCGTGAGCGGTGTTTTTCCCGCCTTTTCGCCATTCACCGTGATGGTGGCACCGGTCACGTCCGAGCGGATTTCCGCCACCACCTCCGCGGGCACCAGTTCAAGGGAGACTTCCGCCGGCTGTCCTTCCGACAGGGTCACTGTCGAGGATGCGGGTCCGTGGCCGAACAGGGAGGCCTCCACCTTCAGGGGTTCACCCGCGCGCAGGGATGGAATTTCCAGCGGTGTCACGCCGGTTCGGCGCTCGCCGTTGAGGGTGACCGTCGCGCCCGGTACGCTGGTGCGGATGGTCAACGGACCGCCCATGGGGACAGGGGGTGGGGGCGGCGGTTCTTCCGGCGGCGGAGGCTCCGGGGCGGGTGGCGGGGGCACTTCGGCGGGAGGGGGCGGCGGCGGTGGGGTGGCAGCGGCAAAGTACCAGGCCAGGCCGGCACCGGCAATGACCACTGCGGCAATGGCCGCGATGAGGGCGCCGCGCTTTTTCGCCGGGGCCGACGACGTCGCCGGGGCAGGTGGCGGGGCGGCCGCCGGAGGGGCCTCTGCTGCGGCCGGTTTGTCCGGGGCCGATTCTGTCCGGGCCGGGGCCGGTTCCCTTGCCGCCGCGGGCGGTTCTTCCTGTGCTGCCGCAGACACCTGTTCCGGTGCCCGGGTCTGTCCGCTCACCTCGTCCACGGGCGGGGGTGGCGTAACGGTGGGTCGATCATCTTCGTCTTCCGCCGCGCTGAAGGCGGTTTTGATGTCCGCATCGGACACTTCGTCGTCATCGGCCACTGTTGCCTGCGGCTTCGTCGGCTTGGGAAGTGGAATCGCGCGCACATCCCGGAAACTCTCGGGGGGCGCGGCCTTGGGAATGACGGAGTCCCGCGTGACCGGCTTTCCGGCGGCGCGGAACTCAATGATGCGGCCGATGTTTTCCTTGCTGACGTCGTCGAGCTTCACATACTTGATGCCCATTCCCGGTGGTTTGTCCGCGCTCTCCGCCACTTCCCGGATCCACACGACCCGGCCGACGCCCTGAATGACGGGCGTGTCGTCCTCCAGGCGGAAATCGATTTTCAGGAGCGTCCCCTTGGGCATGGGCTTCTTCGCCCGGATGAAGACGCCGCCCGCACTGATATCGTGGCTGTGCTTTTCGATGAATTCCGTGACGGTGGCGGTTTTATAGCGCACCTTCAACTGGGCAAGCACTCGTTTGTCTCGTCGTTCTTCTGTGGTCATTCGGATCTCCTCGCGGCTTCCCTCGTCACGGTTCCGCCGGATTCCACGAAAACCGCAGCATCAGCGTACACGATCCGCACCTGACATGAAATCGCTAATTTTTTCGGTCGCCTGCGATGATTTTCAGGCGCCGCTTCAGCCACTGGTAGCGAAGGCGGTTCCAGACCCGGAAGGGCCGCCAGTAACCGGTGACCAGCAGGGCGCCGGCGGCGAGACCGGCCAGGTGTGCAACATGGCTGGTGCCCGTGCCGCCCACCAGGAATTCCAGCACCGCGAAGCCGATGGGGACAAGGGCGAAATGACGACCGCGGATGGGCAGCACGCCGAAGAGGTACACGCGGTGGTCGGGAAACGCGATGGCCCAGGCGGCCACCAGACCGTAGATGGCCCCCGAAGCACCCACCGTCCGTTCCGCGGGGCCGAGGAACTGACCGACAACAGCCACCGCGATGCCCGCGGTGACGCCGCACAGCAGGTAGAAGCGCACAAAGGCGGAGGCGCCCCAGCGCTCTGCCAGCACGCCGCCGAACATCCACAGGAAGAGCATGTTCAGCAGGATGTGGTAGAACTCGCCGAGGGCGTGGAGCCACATGTAGGTGAATACCTGCCACAGGTGTGCGCCGGGCCAGACCTGCGACGGTGTCAGGGCGAGGGCGTCAAAGACCGCCGTGTTGCCCAGCCGCCAGGCGATGATGGTCAGCAGCCACAGGGCCGCATGGACGATGAGGATGGTTTTCACCGCCTTCGGAAAGGGCCACAGCTGGCTGATGGACGGGCCGGACATCCTGTGCCTCAGCGACATTCTTCCTTGATATAGCGGGCCTTCAGGTGTTCGAACTGCATGTCCGTTTTCGCGGTTTCCATGGCGGCGAAGAACGCGTCCGTGGAGGGGAAGTTGCCCCGGGCGAGGACGATGGCCGCCGAATCGGTGCGCTGGTCGAGGCAGGACATCCGCGCCGCCGTCAGGGCCACCCGGGACGTGTCCCACCGCTGATCTTCGAGCTCCCGCGCCGCCTGGTCGTAGCGCGGCAGTGTCGGATCCTCCGAGGCGGATTTCCGCAGATAGCCGATGGCCTTTGCCGTGTCTCCTGCGAACAGGGCACAGACTGCGAGGATTTCTCCCGCTGCGGCGAGCACGTGTCGATCCGCGCTGTTGCGGAGTGCCAGCCGGGCGTTCTCTGCGGCGGATTCAAAGTCGCCCCTCGGCAGCTGGGTGCGCGCCAGATCCACATAGGCGGAGGCTGCCTCCGGATTCACCTGCAGGGCTTCGACGAACTGCTTTCCGGCTTCCTCCGGACGGCCGTCCCGCATGAGGCGACGTCCGTTCTCCGACAGGCGGAGGGCCGCGTCCCGGGCATCCAGGGCATTGCCCAGCGCGTTCACCCGGGGGGCGCTGGAGAACCGGAGCATCCGTCCGTCCTCGCGGTTTCTGCCCTCCACCCATTCCACCAGCAGATCGCCGTCCGCAAGGCGGGTCACCCGCCGATCCGAGCGATCCCGCAACTGCTCCACTTCGCGCTCCGTCGCCTCCGCCAGGGCGTCAGCATCGAATGCCACACCCCGCGTCTGCTGGTAGTCGAGGGCGATGCGGAACAGGGCGTCGTCGTGGAACAGGAACGCGATGCGCGGCGCCAGGGGTCCGTCCGCGCCGTCGGGGAGCCACTCCACCCGGCTGCCCCCCGCCAGTCCGTCCAGTCCGTCGCTGTCCATGATTGTCTTCTTTTCCAGCGCGGCGGCGATGCGTGCCCGGGACATGCCCATCAACTGGCAGATGCCCCGCTTTTTCATGGAGGACAGCAATCCGCCCACTTCATCCTTCCAGCGGAAATCCGGATAGGCCTCAAGGGGATGGCATCCGGCGGCGGCTTTCGATTCGCCTTCTGCCGTCGTGGACGGCCCGGGTTCCGGAGAAGGCGCGTCGGAACCGGAAGGGGAATCGCTTCCGCTTCGTTCATCGGCATTTCCGGACGCATCGGTGCGCGCGTCGCCGTCTCCGCCGGACGAGGCGATGGCAATGAGAATGACAATGGCCAGCAGGACCGCTGCCACGTGCCACACGCGGATCCCGGCGATGATGTCCCGCACGGTCCGTGGAATCTGCGGCTTTCGATCAATGCGCGTCATGAGGGAGAACGGCACCACCGGAATCCGCGCCACCCGCACGACATGGGGGGCGAGCTGCCGGTAGAGGGCGGCGATCTGTTGTCCCAGCCGGGTCAGCACCGGACCGGTCCGTTCCGTCAGTCCGTCGATGGCCGCGCGGGCCCTCCGTAAGGTATTCGCGACGGTCGGACGCGCGGGGGTGACAGGGGTGGTCGCGATCTGCGGGGTACCGGTGGTGGCGTCCGCGTCCAGGCTGATGAGCTGGGAAATCTCGTCCACTTCGGGAATCCAGTCCCCCGAGGCGTCCACGTGGACCGCGGGCGTATCGATGGGAGGGGAGGGCGGCGGCGGCGGCGGTGCGCTGCCCCGGGACGGGAGGGATTTCTGTCCGGGTTTCGGTGCCGGCGGCAGCGTGTTGCGGCGTTCCGGGCGGGCGGCCGGCGATGCCGGTGGAACCGATGTGCGGGCCGGCGGAACCGATGTGCGGGCCGGTGGAACCGATGTGCGGGAGGTTGTCACGCCGGCAAAGGGATCGGGTTTCAGGGAGGGTCGGTCCGCGATGGGCGGCGCAAACCCCAGAACGGTGCGGCTGCGACCGGGGCGATCGGAGGATGGCGTCACGCCGGCGGATTCCGGCTTCGCGGCGTCGGTTGCGGCCTCTGACTTCGGCACGGTCCGCATGGGCATGGTCATCTTCTGGGCGGCATCGCCGTCGCCGAAACGGAAACCGCAGTGGCTGCAGCGGATGGCCGCGGAGGGCAGTTCCCTGCGGCAGGTGGGGCAAGTTTTCGTAGCGTTCATATGGTGTCCTGGAAATTCCGGGTTCGCGGTCGACACTGCGTCGGAATTCCGCACGGATTGTAGGAAGTATATTTCCACATATCAAGAAAAGACACGCCCTCTTTCACATGCGCCTCACGTGCGGGCACCTCACCCGGGACAGTCAGGATCGCGGAGCAGGGCGTCGAAGTCGGGCAGGGCGAAGACGGCGTCCGGATTCATGGCGGCGGGCGTGTGTCCCTGCGCGATGTGCGCGGCGATGGCCGCTGCGTCGGGCACCTTGAACACCATTTTTCGTTCCACCAGATAATCCATGTACTCGGCCCCCGGCAGGTCGAGGATGAAGGTGGTGCAGCCCATGGCGAGTCCTTCGTAGATGGCCGTGGAAAACACGCCGACAACATGGTGGCTTTTTGCAAACTGCGCGTAGAGATCCGTGTCTCCCCGATCGTGAATCGTCACGTTGGGCAGGCGGGATGCGGCCACCAGATCGGGATAGTCCGTCTTCCACAGGTTCCATTCGCCCGGATGGAGGCGGACGGCGACGGGATGGTCGGGGAGCTGTTGTGCCAGCGCCCGCACCACGGCGGAGAGCTGCTTTCCGATGACGCCCTGGGAGATGAACAGGATGGTCCCGGGGATCCGCTCGATGCCCGCGGCTCTGGTTTTCTGCCCGTGAAAGTGGGCAAACCCTGCAGTGATGATGCGCTCCCGCGGGATGGGCATGGGGGTGAGATCGGTCCAGTAATCGCCGAAGGTCCAGAAGGTGTCGGGAAAGCAGGGCACCGCGGTGGTCACACCATCGAAATTGTAGCCGAGGTGGTACGGGCTGAAGGTGCCGTGCTGCAGCTCCACGGTTTCGATGCCGAGCTGCTTTGCCGCACAGATGAGGGCGCGCTTGTAGTGGCCGTAGGATACGACGAGGAAGATTTTTTCGGGACGGCGCGCGACCAGCAGCCGGGTGTAGTAGCGCAGGCAGGCCCGGTGATGGCGGATTTCCTTTGAAAAGAAGCGGCGGAGGGGTTCGTCGATGTCGAAATCGGTGCGGATGCGCGTTTCGATGGCGGCGATGAACTGCCGGTCGGCTTTTGAAAAGCGGACGGGTACTGTCGACGCGAGGGCCGCCAGTACACTCAGGTCGTCGAGCCGGCTGCGCCCGGGTTCTGCAAGGGTGAGGTGCACGCCGCCGTACCAGTTTTCAAAGACCTCCGTGTCCCCGGCCGGGAGTTGGTTGAGCAGCTCCCGCGTGTAGATGTCGGTGAATTCCCCATCCACCTTCACCTTCCGGGGGTGATCGAAAACGAGGTATTTTTTTGTGTCGCGCCCGTGCAGTGGCGACGTGAAGGGACTGCGCAGGACGTTCCATACCGCAGCCAGTTTGTTGCGCAGGGGAATCCGCTCGCTGTGAGGGGTGGAGAAGACTTCGATTTTCTGCGCGATGCGGTAGTAGACCTTCATGCGCACGAGGGGCCAGATGCGCACGCCGTGCATGTCCACCTCGAAGAGGCGCAGATCCCGCTCCATGGCCTGCATCCGCCGGCAGATTTCCCGCACGGACATCATGACAGGCAGCTCCTCCGGGTAACAGCAGCAGGCATGGATGGCCGTCTACAGATCCTGCCAGGTGATGATGTGGTCCGCATCCACCCGGTGTTTCAGGCGCAGGCCCTGCACCTTGTGGAAGTCCGAAGGTGAGATGCCCGTCCCGGGTCGCTTGAATGCCACGTTGTCGAGCGACAGGGGCTCGCCGGCGTCGATGGTGCGTTTCGCCACCAGGCTGCGGCGGGCTTCCCGTCGGGGCACCATTTCGCAGGGCAGGGGTTCCTTCACGTCGCTGCCCTTCACCAGCTCAATGAGGGCGATGTTGTCCCGCAGGCGCCGCAGATCTGCGGGGTCCATGGCGTGGTAGTGATCGTTTCCCTTCAGGGTTTTATCGAGGGTGAAGTGCTTTTCGATCACTTTGGCGCCCAGCAGGTAGGCGGCGCTCATGGCCGTCATGGACGGATCGGGCCGCGTGTGGTCGGAAAAACCGAGCAGCACGTCGGGATACATCCGCTCCAGGTGGCGCAGCATGAGCAGGTTGGCGTCCGCGTAGTCCGTGGGATAGGAGAGCACGCAGTGGAGCAGGCACAGCTCGTTGTTGCCCGTGGCGCGCACGCAGCGCACCGCCTCGTCGATTTCGGACAGGTGGGCCGCGCCGGTGGACAGGAAAATCGGCTTTCCCGTCCGGGCCATCCATTCAATGAAGGGCAGGTTGGTCAGATCGGACGAAGAGATTTTGAAAAACGGCATGAGGGGCGAAAGGAACGCCGCCGCCTCGAAATCGAACGGCGTGGAGAGAAACAGGATGCCCGCCTTTGCGCAGTGGGCCGCCAGCGCTTCATACTCGGCCTGTCCGAAGTGGTCGAACTTCTTGAACAACTCGAACTGGGAGGGCGTGGGTTCCTCCCGGGTGTCCCAGTAGGCGGGGGAGTGGACGGAGACGATGGTTTCGGCCTTGTAGGTCTGGAACTTCGCCGCATCCGCACCGGCCGATGCCGCTTCGTCGATCATTTTTTTTGCCGCATCCATCGGCGAGATGCCGTCCCGCGTGGCGATGTCGTAGTAGTTCACGCCGATTTCCGCGATGATGAACGCGCCCTTTTCTTTTCGGATGTCCTGCAGGGTTGTCATTGTTCCCATCCTTTCGCGGCTTCGTATTTTTCAAAGATGACCCGCAGCACGTTGTCCATGCCGCTGCGCAGATTGTGGCCCCGCATGGTCGAGGATAGTCTTCGTCGCAGGACCACGTCGTCCCGCAGCCGCATGAAGGCGGCGGCGATATCGGTATCGGAGCAGCGGGTGCCCAGCCCCAGATTCACGATGCCGTTTTCTTCCCGGGCAAACGTGTGGGCCAGTTCCCGCTGGTTCTGGGCCAGCACGATGATCGGTGTACCCAGGGATGCCACTTCAAATACGGTGCGGCCCGCGGATGTGAAGACGATATCGGCCCGGTGCATGTACCGGCTGATGTTGCGGATGTCCCGCAGGACCTCCACCTTCAGGTCGAGGCCGGTGACGGTTTCCTGCAGGGCATCGAAGTGGCTGTATCCCAGCCCCGTTACCACGGTGACGCAGAAATCCTTCCGGGGCAGGCCCGCCAGAATGGTGAGGACCCGCCGCGTGTAGTCGTTCGGGTCCGTGCCGCCGAAGGTGATGAGCACTTCCTTTACCTCATCGGTTACTTCCCGCGGCGACAGCAGGTGGAATTCATCCCGCAGGCAGTAGTAGTCCTTGCCGAAGTGAAACAGGGGTGACGGGTGATCCGCTTCGTAGAGGGCGTTGATCACCGCGTCCGCCGCCCACGCCCCTTCGCCCAGGTCTTCGAAGTTGACCACGAAGCGACCGTCCGCCTTGAGGGAGCGGACATAGGCCGGATCCGTGTCGAGGATGTCGTTGATGACGATGTGCGGACCGAAGCGCTTGACCAGGGAGAAGAATTCTTCGTCGGAGGCGAACGTGGCGTGGGGATAGAAGCTGTCCTGCACTTTTTTTGTGCCCAGGGTATGGCCGGCATCCGTGGAGATGAGCAGCTCGTGATCGATGAGGCGCGATGCGAGCATCAGCACGCGGTAGACGTGGCCGAGCCCGATCTGCTCGTAGCCCGCCGCCCGCAGCAGGATGCGCCGCCGTCCCAGCAGTTTGTCCGCGAGCCACCAGTCCATGTAGTCGTCGATGTCAATCGCCTGCGTGTGGGGAATTTCGAACAGATCGATTTCGGCACCGAACCGGCTCCGGTCCGTCACGTGGCGGCGCCGGGCGATGACGAATCCGCCGGTTTCGCGGAAATTGGCTGGCAGGTACTGACGGTTCACCCGCTGCGCGTACATGGGAACGTATTTCCCGTCTTTTACTGTCCACGAGAGATGGCGGTCGTCGACCACGGAGATGAGGGTGTCCATGGTGCCCTGCGCGAATTTTTCGAGGGCTGCCGCCAGCGTGTCCACGGAGAGGAGGGGGCTCGTGGGCTGCAGGGTGATGACCGTGTCAAAGGCGCTGCCTTCCTGCTCCTCCACTGCGCACACCGCGTGGTGGATCACCGGATCGAGGGGCACATCATCCGCGGCCAGGGCGGCCGGCCGCATCACCACCGGACAGTTGTGGACTTCGGCCACGTGGGCGATTTCCGGATCGTCCGTGGAGACGATCACCCGATCGATGGCGGCGCACTTTTTCGCCGTGTCAATGGTCCAGGCGATGAGGGGCTTTCCGCGCAGGAAGCGCACGTTCTTGCGGGGAATGCCCCGGGATCCGCCCCGGGCGGGGATGACAGCGATGGTCCGCGATGTGGTCACGATGACAAATCCTTGAAAATGCAGTGGTTTTCCGCTGCCGCAGCGTTCCATGCAGGTGTAGTGGAGGCCCATGCGGGTGTCAAGAGACCTGACTATAGCTTGAAGCACATTCCAAACAACCATGCATTTGTTCCGTATGTAGATTAAATGTAATTCATTGCATAGAGTGCAATTTCTTTTTTAATAACTAAATTGTTTTTTTTTGTTTAATCCGTATAAAAAAGAAAAGATCGGAAAATAGAATTCAGTGGAGAGTTCTCTGTATGCCGATCTATGTGAGAGGAATCATGAAGAATAAACTATTGGGGATAATAATGATCAGCACGTTTTTTATGTCAGCTAATGTATTGGCTGGCACCAGCACCTACAAAATGGGTGCAAAGCATTCGGATTTTTCATGGACATATAGTTCAGCTGTGTATTCACTTGGTGATGGTGACTACCTTTGCTATGCAATACCATGTTCAAACACATTGGGTTCTTGGGGGAAATTGCGTGCCGATGGAGTCAGGCCATATGACAGTTGGGGTGCAGATGTTGCAGTGTCTCCAGATTGGACATGGTGGAATCATATTGATAGTTTGAGTAATGATGTCGATGGAGACTACACCTATTACAAAGCATGGGAAACATGGGGAATGGTTAATTTAAATATCTGTGACACCGATTTTAGCGATGGTCATGCCGGCTCATATATGAAAATTTGGTACCAATATGAAGATGGTGGGCCAATCTATACCAGATTTCTTCATGCAGGTTGATCTTCCGAACTCATGCCATTCTGTCCGACCAATTCTATAGTATTTGGCAATCGTGTTTTGTAATGGTGCGATGTCTTATCGTCAGCCAATGGTCATGAGAAAACAAAAACGATTGGGTCTATGGGTAGTCGTCCCTGAAAAAGTCCGGTTTCAGGCGGCGGCCAGAGCTTGATCGAGCGATTGTTCTCCCCTGGGGTCTACTTCAAACAGGTAGCCGAGAAAAGAAAGGCGCGCCAGAAGGGCCGCGGCC
>JAKQNG010000118.1 GCA_029565915.1 Deltaproteobacteria bacterium | reverse complement strand
TACCAATCCGGTGATCTGGGAGGATCTGGCGGATTGTGAGGTCATCCGCGTCGGCGATGTATTCTACTATACAGCCTCCACCATGCACTATTCGCCCGGCGCGCCGGTGCTGCGATCGTACGACCTCGTGAACTGGGAATACGCGGGCCATTCGGTGCCCTTCCTCGACTGGGGCACCAAGTACAACCTGACCGACAGCCGGGCCTACGTGGATGGCATCTGGGCCTCGACGCTGGCGTACCGCGCCTCCAACCATACGTTTTACTGGCTGGGCTGCGTCGATTTTTCCAGAACCTACCTCTACACCGCCACCGACGTGGCTGGTCCCTGGGAAGCCCATGCCACCATCAACAACTGCTACTATGATGCCGGGCTGCTCATTGACGATGACGACACAATGTATGTCGCCTACGGCAACGGCACCATCCGGGTGGCGGAGTTGTCCGCGGATGGCACGAGCGAGGTGCAGTCGCAGCAGGTGTATACGTCGGGGGTCACCCTGGAGGGCTCCCGGATGTTCAAGCGGGACGGCGACTATTACATCCTGCTCACCCGTCCGCCCAACGCCGAGTTCGTGCTGCGCTCGACGAACGGGCCATTCGGTCCCTACGAAATCCGCACCATCGTGGATAATGTAGGTGCTCCGGTGTCCGGTGCCGGCGCGCCCCATCAGGGCGGGTTCGTTGAGACGCAGAACGGCGACTGGTACTACATGGCCTTCATCGATGCGTATCCGGGGGGGCGGATGCCCGTTCTGGCGCCGGTCACCTGGTCGGACGGCTGGCCGAGCGTGACGCTGGTGGACGGCCGGTGGGGCAGCTCCTATCCGCATCCGGATGTGCCGGAGCATCCCGTCGTGAAGTCGTCCATCGGCAGGGATACGTTCGATGGCACCGCCCTCGGTCACGAGTGGGAGTGGAACCACAATCCGGACAATTCAAAGTGGTCCGTGAACGACGGGCTCGTCCTGCAGACCGCCACGGTGACGACTAACCTGAACGCCGCCCGCAATACGATTACCCGGCGGATTCCCGGTCCCGGGGCCACGGCGACCATCGAACTGGATATCAGCGACATGGCTGACGGTGATCGGACCGGTCTGGCCCTGCTGCGCCAGTCATCTGCGTGGGTGGGCGTCAAGCGGTCCGGCGGCGTTTCCTCCGTGGTGATGGTGAACGGCATCACCATGGACAAGAATGACAACTGGAGCACGTCGAGCACCGGCTCGGAAGTGGCCAGCGCACCCCTGTCCGGAGATCGCGTCTGGCTGCGGGCCACCGTGGATATCCGTCCCGGGTCCGGGCGGACCGGAAGCTTCTCCTGGAGCAGTGACGGCGTTACGTTCACGCCCATCGGCAATAACCACACCCTGATCACAGAATGGGAATTCTTCATGGGTTATCGGTTTGCCATCTTCAACTACGCCACGTCTGCCCTCGGCGGCCAGGTGACAGTGGAATCCTTCGAAGTGACCCAGTAGCAGTACGCGATTTCCCGCGAGGCGAGTTCAGACAGGCCAGCTGGTCTGCTGCAGGACGACCTGTTCTTTGCTGTACCACCGTTCCCGCAATTCGCCGCAGAGGTAGAAGGAGCCGGTGATGAGCAGTGTGCCGCCACGGGCAAGCAACAGTGCCCGGTTGAGGGCCGCTTCCGGATCGGGAATGATTTCCGGTTCGCAGGAGGCGGTCCGCAGCAGTCCGGC
>JAKQNG010000102.1 GCA_029565915.1 Deltaproteobacteria bacterium | reverse complement strand
TTTGGCCACCCGGGTCAAGAAATTTGTGGACTGCCGCACCAAGGATGTCAGCAAGCGCGAACTCTACATCGTGGAGGGCGATTCGGCTTTGGGATCCTGCAAGATGGGCCGGGACAGCGAGTTTCAGGCCATCATGCCGGTACGCGGAAAAATCCTGAACTGCCTCAAGGCAGACTATGACCAGATTTTCCGCAGCGAAATCATTGTGGATCTGCTCAAGGTGCTGGGATGCGGGGTGGAAATCCGGACGCGCCACAACAAGGATCTCAGCGCGTTCAATCTGGACAATCTGCGCTGGGACAAGGTCATCATTTGCACGGACGCGGACGTGGACGGTTTCCACATCCGCACGCAGGAGCTGGCCATGCTGTACCGGCTGGTGCCCACCCTCATTTCGGAGGGCAAGGTGTTTATTGCCGAATCGCCGCTGTTCGAGATCACCTGCGGCAAGGAGGTGCGGTTTGCCTACAACGAAAAGGAAAAGGTGGAAATCCTGGCCGGGTTCGAGGGCAAAAAGGTGACGCTCCAGCGTTCCAAGGGGCTGGGCGAAAACGAGCCGGAAATGATGTGGACCACCACCATGTGTCCCACGTCCCGCCGACTCATCCGCGTGATGCCCGACGACGCCGAGCAGACGCAGATTTTCTTTGATCTGCTGCTGGGGGACAATCTCCAGGGGCGCAAGGATTTCATTGCCGATCATGGCCACGAATACATGGACATGCTTGATGTCAGCTGATCCCGGCACCTCGTTCAAACCGTTGCCGGGAGGGCGCACAATTGCTTTCCGATGCCTTCCACGTCAGTCCGGCGACCCGGTCCATCGCAGCGACACACGGGTACAAATGCAAGACAAGGGGACAACACATGAAGAAACCGAAGGGTGAAAAGCGTCGCGCGCACGACAAGGCCGAACAGGCGTCATTGCCGCAGGGGCCGCTGCACACCGACCAGCCGATTGTTGACACGTTGAAGGTCAACTTCATGCCATACGCCATGAGCGTCATCGTGTCCCGGGCCATCCCGGAGATTGATGGGTTGAAGCCTTCCCACCGCAAGCTCCTGTATACCATGTACAAGATGGGGTTGATCAAGGGGGCGCGCACCAAATCCTCGAATGTCGTGGGCCAAACCATGCGTCTGAACCCACATGGCGATCTCACCATCTACGAGACGATGGTGCGCCTCACCACGGGCAACCAGTCCCTGCTCCACCCACTGGTGGACTCGAAGGGAAACTTCGGCCGCGTCTATTCGCGCGACATGAAATACGCGGCGGCCCGGTATACCGAGGTGAAACTGGAGCCCCTTTGTGAATTGCTGTTCAAGGACATCGACAAGGACGCGGTGGACTTTGTTGACAATTTTGACGGCACCACAAAAGAACCCATGTTGCTGCCGTCGGCGTTCCCCAACATTCTGGTGAACCCGAACCAGGGCATTGCGGTCGGCATGGCCTCCAACATCTGCTCATTCAATCTCACCGAGCTCTGCGATGCCATCATCGCCTACATCCGTGAGGATGAGATCGACTGGCTCCAATATCTTCCCGCGCCTGATTTTTCGACAGGCGGGCAGATCATCGTCAGCGATTCCGAGCTGCGGCGCATTTACAGTACGGGGCGCGGCTCCTTCAAGGTGCGCGCGAAGTACCGTGTGGACAAGGCCAACAACCTCATCGAGGTG
>JAKQNG010000100.1 GCA_029565915.1 Deltaproteobacteria bacterium | reverse complement strand
GCGCGATGGGCCAGCTCCTGGGCGTTGTTGACTCTGCCGACCGTGGCGATGGCATACAGCCCGTGGTGCGAGCCGATGAGAAGGGGCTGGTCCTCGTAGTCGCTGATGACCCCGAGGCCCATCTGCCCGTGGAGCTTGTGCAGATCCTCTTCGAACTTTGTCCGGAAGGGCGTGTTCGAGATGTCATGGATATTCCGTTTGAATCCCGAGTCGCTGCGCACCACCATGCCGCCCCGCACCGTACCCAGGTGCGAATGGTAGTCGGTGCCGTAGAACAGGTCGCCCAGACAGTCATCGTTTGTGCATACGCCGAATAGTCCGCCCATCGTCAACTCCTTGTCATGGTGCCACGGTCATTGGTTGCGCACCGGAAGGGTCAGGAGATGTTCTGCATTCCTCCAGGGCCTCCCGGGCAAACGTCACGTTATAGTCGCCTTCTTCCCCTGTCGTCGTCAGGATGGAGATGGCCTTTTCGCAGAAGGGAACCGCTTCGGCGCACTGTCCCTGCTCGCGCCGGATCTGGCAGATGTAGTTGCAGCAGATGCCCACGGCCGCGTCCCGCTCTCCCACCGTGCGGCGAAAAATGGCCAGCGCCTTGTCAAATTCCACCAGGGCGGCCTCCAGGTCGCCGCTGTAGTAGAGGGCCTGGCCCAGGGAGTTGGCAAAGGTGGCCAGCTCCGGATGTCCCTCGCCAAAGACAGCGAGGTAGATGTCATAGCCCCGGCGGATGTCCGCAATGGCCGCGACGTAGTCTTCCCGGTAGTGGTGGATAATGCCCGTATTGTGAAAACTGATGGCCATTTCAGGATGGTTCTCCCCATAGGCCTTCCGATACAGGGCCCGCGCCTTTTCGTGATAGGTGATCGCCTCGTCGTAGCGGTACAGGTCCGCGAGCACGATACCGAGGTTGTTGTAATGGGTGGCCATCTGGGGATGGTCCGCGGGAAACACCTTCTGATCAATGGCCAGGGACTCCTCGTGCAGGGCGAGGGCCTGCTCGAACTGACCCATGTAATACAGCGTATGGGCCGTATCGTTCAGGCATTCGGCCACGCCGGGATGTTCACTGCCGTACAGCTTTTCAAACAGGGACTTCGCCTCGTCCAGCTCCACCAGCGACGTTTCATACTCCGCGCGACCAAAGTGAATGCGCGCATCCACCACCAGCAGCGAGGCCCGCTGGAAATCGGGTTCATCCATGCGGTCAACCAGCGCCATCGCCTCCTGTACGGTGTGCAGGGCATCATCGTAGCGACCCATCTGGCCGAGGGTCAGCGCCAGGTGGGTCAGCAGCTCCGGATAGTCGCCGTGATCGGTGCCAATCTGTTCCTGATAGAGCAGCCGGGCCCGGTTCAGGTCGTCGAGGGCACCGTCAAAATCCGCCAGGGTTTCGCGGACGCCACCCCGCACCATCAGCGCCCGGGCCAGGGACACATCATCGCCGGTGGCCGACGCCAGCGCCATGACTCGTTCCAGTTGTTCCTGTGCCTGCGCATACTGCGCCAGCTTTGCCCGGGCTTCGCCGGCGGTGAGCAGCGCCGGCACCTCCAGCCGTTCGCTGTGCATCCGCGCGGCCGACAGGACGCAGTCATCCGCCAGTTCCAGCGCCTGCGCATATTTCCCCATTTCCAGTAAAACCGTCGCGCGACTGATCCGCTCCCGCAGCTTTCCCGCTTCGGCGGGGTCCACGCCGTCCACTGACTGTTCAACCAGAAACGCCTGCGCAATGGCGTCCTTCTGACAGGCCCGCAGGTCCTCCCGGGCGCCTTCGATGAGCGTCACGGCCCGGGCCGCGCTTTCTTCGTTCACGGTGCGCAGCAGGTTGACGATGGGGCGCTGGGCCATCAGGAATTCGTCAAAGCAGGCGCTGCGGGCCGCATAGAGCTGTTCATTGATCACCTGCCGCACCTTGCAGTCGAGGCAGAGGCTCTGCTTCAGCATCACCCAGTCACGGGTGAGATCGTCCATCCGGGTGATGACCGCCTCCCGGGTCTGCTCCGCGTAACTGACCCGCAGGCGCCGGAACGCCGCGTCCACATCCCGTTTGGTCTCGCTGCCCCACACGTGTTCCACATCCAGTTCATAATCCCGGCAGAGGTTGTGTTCGTCCGCCGGAGACGACCGATGGGGTCGGGCGCCGCAGGCAGCGCACAGGCCGATGGACAGCATGGCGGCCATGAGGCGGTTCAGTGGCACTGATCGAGTTCTCCCGGCGCAGTCATCAGGCCGTCGGCCGCCACGCCGTCTCCTTTTTCGAGGGCCGTCAGCATGGCGCGGACGTGCTGCAGAAAGGCATCGAAGCAGTCGGCCTTTTTCCGGTATTCTTCCGCGGACAGGAGCCCCCGTTTGAAATGGTCGTTGCAGGCGGACTGTTTGAGCATCACCCAGTCCCGCGTCACGTCGTCCATCTTTGTGACGACTTCTTCTTCTTTAACAGCGGACCCGCCGGCGGAAATTTCCTTCATCGCCGCGGACAGGCGGATACGGGCCTCCGCGTTCCACACTTTTTTGACATCCAGTTCGAAATCCGCGCAGGGATCCGCCGTGGCCGCGCCATTTGACCCGGCGCCACACCCCGCTGCCAGAAGACCGATGATGATCAGTATTGTTTTCATGAAATGCCCTCGTCCGGCACAGGTCATTTTGTACCGGAGTGCCTGCGGTACAGCAAGGCATTCTGCGTCATTGCGTTGGCGTAACAGCGCAGATGCGCGCCGTCACCGACGTCAATCACCTTGACAACGGGTGCGAGGGCCGCCGCATCGGGCAGCAGCGATGCCAGCACGCCCGGTGCCCGGTCCAGCCAGTCCGTGTTCCACACCGAACCGTCCTTGTTGGGAAAGACCGCCATGTACAGCATGTCGCATTCCACCAGTTCGTTGAAGAAGTGGGTACCGAGGGACACGTCCGGCACCAGGTTTCCACTCATGGTGACGATTTCGCACATCACCTGTACGGTGTTGATCTGAGAAAAGTTGACCGGCACCCCCAGGGCCGGCGTAGTGGTGCCCCAGCGACCCGGACCGATGAGCATCTGATGGAATTCCGGATTGCGGCATTCGTCCAGGTGAACGAGGCGGCCGATCAGCTCGGCGACCCGGAAGCGCTCCTGGTTGTTGAGGGGGGCATAGGCCACGGGGACCACGTAGATGATCCGGTGGATATCCACGTCCCGGCTGCGCCCGATGACGGGACCGCGGCAGGCAATGATGACCGGGTCCGCGGCATCGGCACCGGGTTCCGCGCCGATTTCTTCGCCCTGGTGGACCTGCAGGGGGCGGCACTGGAGCAGGTTGATCCGGTATTCCTTTTCGGACAGGAAGTTGACGGTGAACTCCACTTCCACCGGATAGTTGTAGGTGTCTTCCAGAATGCGCAGAATCTCGCGCATGTCGCTGATGAGTGAGGTGTTCTCAATGACGCCGTCAAAGTTGATGGCCCAGGTGAAGAGATCGCTCCGGTCCCGCTGCTGCGCCAGTTCTTCGAGGTGGCGGTCCCGGGCGGCAAACCAGCGGACGGGCAGCTCCGGCGAATGGGCCACCACGGTTTCAAAGTCCTTGGCGCCAAAGTAGTTGGCCCCCAGGTCCAGGACGTCAACCTTGCGCTGGGCGTAGCGGTTCGGATCGCCGGTGGCCAGCTCCGCCCGGCAGTGGGGTGCGTTCAGGGCCACGATGCGCGTGCAGTCGTCGTCGCTGCGATCCACGGCCCGGGTGCCGAGGCCGAACACGAGGCGGATCATGCCGCTTTCCGGTGTGATGGCCTCGTTCCAGACATAGGGATTGAAGGACAGGCCCACGCCGGCCAGGTGGGGATAGAAATAGGTGCCGTAGTTGCAGCCCGACACCCGCTGGACCAGCAGCCCCATCTGTTCGTCCATGTTGAGGATGCCCCGCTTTTTTCTGTACTGGAGCGCGTTCTGGCTGAGGGTGGAGGCAAAAATCTTCTTTACCGCCACAATGAAGGCCTCCAGACGTTCTTCCGGCGTGCCCTGATTGGCCAGGAACACGCTGTCGTACTTGCCCGCGAAGGCATTGCCGAAGTTGTCCTCAAGCAGGGACGACGAGCGGACGATGATGGGAGACTGGCCGAAATGCTGCAGCATGTCGGAAAAGCGCTTCTTGATGTGGTCGGGAAAATGGCCCGTCAGGATTCGCATCCGCGCGTCCTCGGCGCCCTGCAGCAGCATGGCGTCGTCCTTCTGGCGCTGTTTCATCCACCAGCAGCCGTCCTGCACCAGGTAGGTGCAGAACAGATCGGTGCCGACGAAGAACGAGTCGTGATCTTCGATGCATTCGTCATAGCGGGCAAACTTCTTCTTGAGGATGGCCCGGGCCATCAGCATGCCCACCGTTTTGCCGCCCACCAGTCCCGTGGCCAGCATCCGACTGCGGCACCAGAGCAGGTCTTCCATTTCGAAGTACTGCTCCGCCATGGACAGGATGCGATCGTTGCGGCTGATCATCATCCGCAGCAGCAGGGGAATTGCCCGGTCCACCTCCTCGCGGGACGCCCGGCCTTCTCTGAACTCGAACCAGAGCTTTTCCGCCGCGTTGAAGGTCTTGCTCCAGAAGCCCCGGCGGGAGCTGGCCGCATCCTGCCAGGACCAGTTCACATCCCGCAGGATGGTGGTGATGGTGGCGCTGAAGGGCACGGTGACAAACCGGTCACCCTGTCGCTCGTGAAGCATGTACATGGTGGGCGAATGGCGCTGCTGGACCTTGCGCGGATGGACGAAAATCCGATCCCGGTTGCGGAACACGTCGATGAGAATCTGGGTTGTCTCGGAAATGGGCGTGGTCGCGTGAAAGGAGTGCTCGTTGCGGAAGAGGGCAAAGTAGGCCACCGTGGCCAGGTCGAACAGATAGGGACAGGTCAGCATGAAGAAGTTGCCCAGCATCCGGTCCGAATACCAGCTCGCCGCCAGGGTGGAGAGGCAGTCAAAAACGTAGCAGACGCCGATGCCCGCATCCTCGATGATCCGGTGGATTTCGTAGATGAAGCGCTCAAAGCCGATGTCCGGATTGATTTCGTGGATTTCCACACCCGCGTTGGAAGGGACGAGGGGCGCGTGGGTGCCGAACCGGAAGTAGATCACCCGGCGGCCCGCGCGAACGGATTCAAGGTAGAACGGTTCGACGAATGCCAGATAGTCTTCTACGGTTTCCACGTGAAAGACCACGTTGTCCCCCGGAAGGATTCCCTTGAGGACGTCGTCGAGGCTGGACAGACCGGTGCTGAACCTGTTTTCATGAAACGACATGATTATCCTGTCTGCGAAATGGTGTGAGGGGGACGAACGGAGGAATCGGCCTTTGCCGGATCAGACGATTCCCTGATCGAGCATGGCGTCCGCGACTTTCTTGAACCCGGCAATGTTGGCTCCCTTGATGTAGTTCACGTAATCGCCCTTCTTTCCGTACTTAACACAGGATGCGTGGATTGCCTTCATAATTCCCTGCAGCTTCGCGTCCACTTCTTCGCGGCTCCAGGAGAGGCGCATGCTGTTCTGGCTCATCTCGAGTCCGCTGGTGGCCACGCCGCCGGCGTTGGCGGCCTTGCCGGGCGCATACAGCACCCTGGAACCGAGGAAGACTTCGATGCCTTCGGGGGTGGTGGGCATGTTGGCGCCTTCGGACACCACATACACGCCGTTCTTCACTAGGTTCTTCGCGTCCTTGCCGTTGATTTCGTTCTGCGTCGCGCTCGGGAAGGCGCATTCGGCCTTCACGTCCCAGATGGGATTGTAGTCCAGGGACGAATCCACCGCCTTGTACGTGGCGCCCTTGAACTTGTCGGCGTACTCGGCGATGCGGCCGCGGCGGACGTTCTTCAGATCCATGACAAACGCCAGTTTGTCCGCGTCGATGCCCGCCGGATCGTAAATCATGCCGGTGGAATCGGACAGGGTGACGCACTTGCCGCCGAGCTGATTGACTTTTTCCACCGTATACTGGGCCACGTTGCCGCTGCCGGACACGATGCAGGTCTTGCCCTTCAGGCTCTCGCCGCGGGTGGCGAGCATTTCCTGGGCGAAGTAGGTCGCGCCGTAGCCCGTCGCTTCGGGCCGGATGAGGGAGCCGCCCCAGCTGAGGCTCTTGCCCGTCAGCACGCCGGTGAATTCATTGCGCAGTCGTTTGTACTGGCCGAACATGAAGCCGATTTCGCGGCCGCCCACGCCGATGTCGCCGGCGGGAACATCCGTATCCGGGCCGATGTGCCGCTGGAGCTCCGTCATGAAGCTCTGGCAGAAACGCATCACTTCCATGTCGCTCTTGCCCTTGGGATCAAAATCCGAGCCGCCCTTGCCGCCGCCCATGGGGAGCGTGGTGAGGGAGTTCTTGAAAATCTGCTCGAAGCCCAGGAACTTGATGATGGACAGGTTCACCGACGGATGGAAGCGCAGGCCCCCCTTGTAGGGACCGATGGCGCTGCTGAATTCCACGCGGAAGCCCCGGTTGACGCGCACCTTGCCGGCGTCATCGACCCATGGAACGCGGAACTGGAGCACCCGTTCGGGCTCCACGATGCGCTCCAGGATGGCGGCTTTCCGGTACTGGGGATTGTCCGCCACGAACTCCTGCAGAGATTCCAGAACTTCCTCCACTGCCTGGTGGAATTCCTTCTCGTGGGGATCGCGCGCTTTGATTTTTTCAAGTAATTCTTTCATTTCCAGTCCTGTCCTTCCTCGTTGTGCGTATGACGACGCGTTGTTGGTTTCCGTTTTTCATCCTTTTCGTGCTGCGGGCCGCAGCAACGCGAAAGACGCCTCATTATGGGTACCGGCGGAAGGGGCAGATAATTTCTTTTTGTCATCAACGCATGACCTCGTGTCATAGAAACAGAAACAATTGTCCCCATTACAGAGACATATGTGTCTATCCGTCCGCCCTCCGCGACGGATTTCCATGTTTTCCAGTTCTGTCATTGATTCCCTTCCATTAATGGCCATCGCGTTCCGTCTTGGCCGCGATCATGATACGGTGGGGCATCTTCAACCGAAAGGATGCCCCATGCCGTTCATTCGAATCACCACCATGCCCCCCGTTGCGCCGGATCGGCAGAACGCGCTGCTGAAGTCCGTGTCGAAAACCGTGTCCCAGGCCACGGGCAAGCCCGAAAGCGTGATGATGGTTGCGCTCGATAATGGGATCTTTCTCATGGACGGCACCGAAGGCAATGCCGCTTTCGTCGATGTGCGGGGCATCGGCGGGCTGTCGGGCAACGTGAATGTCACGATTACCCGGGCCCTGTGCGCCCTGTTCGAGAAGGAGCTGCAGATCCCGCCGTCCCGGATCTATCTGACATTCACCGATGTGGCCGCTTCGAACTGGGGATGGAACAACCGCACCTTCGGGTAGGTCGTGAATCAGAGTTCGGGCAGGTTGTGGCCCTTGTTCCGTTTTGAGCGCAGGTAGCGGGTGTTGTGGTCGGAGACGCCGGCCACGTGCTGGAGCGCTTCGATGACCGGCTGTCCACCGGCAACGAGCTGTTCGATCTTCACCGGATTGTTGGACATGAGACGGATGGGCCGGCCGCGCAGGAAATGCCGCAGCACGATGGCGGCGTCCGTGAAGTCCCTCGAATCCTCCGGCAGGCCCAGCGACACATTCGCCTGGTAGGTGTCCTGACCGCCGTCCTGCAACAGATAGGTGATGGCCTTGGCAAACAGGCCGATGCCCCGTCCCTCATGACCGGACATGTACACCACCGCACCGCCTTCCTTCGCGATGCGCGCAAAGGCCAGGGCCAGCTGCGGGCCGCATTCACAGCGCATGGAACCGAAGACATCGCCGGTCATGCAGCACGAATGGACGCGCACCAGAGGCGCGTCGAGGGAGGCGAAATCGGGGGTGGCGATGATGGAGTTGACGTTCATGCGCTCCTGGAGCAGCAACCGGAAGGACTCGCTGCGGCCGTCTGTTACGGAGGCAGCCGTGTCGAGTACGTGCTGCAGCTCCAGCCGCCGGACAAAGGCATACCAGTGAAACGGAAACTCACCGTCCTCAAGGAAAACGGGCAGGGGAATGGGGCCGAGCAGCGAAATGGCGGGTCGTCCGTCGCCGCAGGGCTCCGTGCAACTGCCATCGTCGCACAGGTAGACCAGCCGGCCGGACGCCTCGAGTGCCTGTCGGATGGTTTGATTGACATAGCTGAACATGTTGCCTCCGGATGTGCGAGAAATTGCCGCCGATTGATTACACGAAATGCGGGTTGCGAGCCAGCGCACCCTTGAATTATTTGACCTTGTGATTACAGAAGGTTCATGAAAGAACGCCCCTCATGAGCTGGTCCTGGAAAATTTTCAGCGCCTTCGGCATTCCCGTGCGGCTTCACATCAGCATGCTGCTGCTGCCGGTCATCGCGTTCACCTGGGTGGAAGGAAACAGCCTCTCTTCCTGGATTGTCGCCGGCGTGCTGGCGGTGCTGCTGTTTGCCTCCGTCATTGCCCACGAATTCGGCCACGCGCTGATGGGGCGCCGTTTTGGCGTAAAGACCGAGGACATCGTGCTGACGCCCATCGGCGGCATGGCGCGGATGCGGAACATTCCCACGAATCCGTCACAGGAAATCGCCATCGCCATCGCCGGACCACTGGTCTCCTTCGCTGTGGCCCTCGGGGCGTGGCTGTTCGTCTCCGCAGCGCCCGTGATGCCCCTGGCGCCGCGCCTGATCCTCGGCGCCGCCGCGGTCCTCTATGAGCTGAACCTCACCCTCGCCCTGTTCAACCTGATCCCCGCCCTGCCCATGGATGGCGGCCGCGTATTCCGGGGCATTCTCTCTTTGCGGATGGGACATACCCGCGCCACCATCGTGGCATCCCGCGTGGGCCGGGTGCTGGCCATCGCCGGCGGCATCTGGGGCGTCGTGCGGGGACAATGGAGCCTCGCCATCATCGCCTGGTTCATCTACTCCTTTGCCCGGCAGGAACAGTTGTACGCCATGCACCTGGAAGCCATGGAACAGGCCGTTCGGCAGGGCACCGTTCGGGCAGGGTCGCTGGTGGTTCAGGGCGGAAAAGTCGAGGTCATTTCCCGCCGGGATCCGCCGTCATCTAACTGATGGTCAGGCCGAAGAACCCCGCCAGGCCGGCAGATCCACTGTCTGCAGGACAATGCGGTCCCGCCGGGCAATGCCGAGCCCCATGGTTTCCGCCATCTCGATGAATCGTGCGGGCCGCTGTACCTGTGCAAGGGAGCGCAGCCCGTTTTCCTGCCGCAGGGTTTCGATCAGCTCGTGGGCGATGGCATCCATGGCCACAGGATCCGTTGTCGCGTAGATGCATTCGTGGGGCACCAGCGCGTTGCGGTTGTACTTGGGTCCGCCGTCGTACAGGATGGTGGAGCCGTCAATGATGTGCAGCTTCACGCGACGTCGAATTTCTTCGAGGGCGTACAGGTGGCAGATGGCTTCGTTGCCCTTTTCGTGATTCAGGTGGGGCTTTTCCACCACGCCGAAGGTGATGTTCTTCATACAGCAGGTCACCCCCAGCAGGTCGTGATCCTTGATGGGGGGCACGTTGATCACGGTATCACAGGACAAAAAGATGTCGGAAAACCGGGCCACTGCGGGACCGGCCCGGAAGGTCCGGTTCTGATAGGTGGATTCCCGGTGGGCGAGCACACGGATCTTTCGCGGGTTGGGCTGTTGATCGAACCGGCCGCCCATCATGTTGGAGGCGTACATGTCAAAGATGACGATGTTGCCCGGCGGCACTCCCGCATCCACCAGGGAATCGGCAATGGCGAACACGACTTCCTTTTGAGACGAGACCATCTTCGTCCCGAGACAGTTGATTTTCAGGCCGATCGTTTCGGCCGGTTTGACGAACCGGAACCAGGCTGCGTGCACGTCGGTTTCGCCGGTCAACTCCTTTACGGCCCTCTCCACCATCATCCGCGCCGCGTCCGGATTCGGATGGATGCCCGGTCGCATGCCCGGCATGTGCACGCGCACGACACGGCCCGGCCCGGGAACGGAGAGATCGGCCACCGCCCCGACGGCTTCTGCGGGCAGCAGTGCGCCGATGCCCGCTGCGGCAACAGATGCGGCGCCCAGTTTCAGTGCGTCCCGCCGGTTCATGCCATTCAATGATGTTGAATTTTTCAATTTTTCGCTCATACGATGTCCATTATTGCCACTTTGCCTGTAAAAGCAACGAGAGGAACAGAACGCATGAACCGACTGCGGATGATCGTTACGGCATCGGCGCTCCTGGCACTGATCGGCGCCTGTCAACGGGATGACGGGACGGGCAGTGTGGAAGATTCGGATTCTTCATCGACGGATTCGGACATTGACACCGACGGCGATACCGACTCGGACACCGACACGGATGCGGACACCGACACGGAACCGGCGCAGGGAAGCTGGACCATCCTCATGTACATGGATGCGGACAACAACCTGGAGCCCTTCATGATTAACGACCTGGCAGAGTTGTCGTCCGTCGATCCGCCATCCTGGCTGACCATTCTCATCCTGTTTGACCGCTCGCCGGACTACGACACGTCCAACGGCAACTGGTCCGGCACCCGGCTCTTCCGGGTTGTGGGGGGCGGACAGGTGGAGCGGCTGGCAGATCCGACCTTCCTGCGCGTGTCCGATACAGGGGACAGCGATGAGCTGAATATGGGCGACTGGCGCACCCTGCAGAAGTTTCTGCAGTTGGCTGCTGCACGGTATCCTGCTGAAAACTACGGACTGTTCCTGTCGGGGCACGGCAACGGATGGCAGAAGAAAGGGCCCGCGCAGACCGCCGCCAGCGTTCCGAAATACATCTGCACGGATGAGTCGAGCGGCAGTGCCAGCATCGAAATCCAGAATGAGCTGCACAACCTGCTGTTGCAGAATGATATTGATGTACTCGGTTTCGACGCCTGCCTGATGAGCATGGTGGAGATCGCCTGGGTCATGCAGGACTGCGTGGACTTCTTCGTGGCTTCACAGGGCAACGAGCCCGCCTACGGGTGGGATTTTGTCCGCTGGTTCAATATCTGGCAGGGGGGCGAGCCCACGCCCCGGGCCCTGGCCCTGTCCCAGGTGAATGCCTATCAGGCCTATCACGAGGCCCAGGGCAGCGCGCCCTGGCAGGTCACCATGGCAGCGGTCGATCTCGCCCGGATGCCGGCACTGGGCAATGCAATTGATGATTTCATGTCCCTCCACGATCCAGCGGACTTCATCGACCCGGTACTGACCTTTGACGAGGTCTACAATTCCTACTACGATCTGTGGAACATCGCGGATCGGGCCGGACACGATGGCCTCAAGGCTGCCATCGAGCAGGCGGTCATCGGCCAATGGGCCAGCGAAGGGGCCTTCGTCCCCGGCGGCCTCTCCATCAACTACGCCGATTTCTTCGGCGCCTGGTACCTGGCCACTCCTTTCTGCCAGGAAACCGACTGGTGCTGATGGTTGAATCCGTCCGCCTCCGCCTTTCCGCCGTCGCGCACCCCGTCCGTGAAAGCGGAAATCATTCGCGAATCGGCGGAGGCGAAGCCCATGCGCGGGCGTCGCTGGGGCAGCAGGCAGTTGTCTGCGGGTGATTTTTCTGTTGGCGGCGGGTTTCGCTCGTTGTCCGGCGGTGTCCGGGTCGGCGGGGTGGACAATTTGGGGTAGCAGTAATCAATGACGAAGGCGTTTGGTCGAACTGCGAATGCAGCAGTGCCGTTGCGTTGCTTCAAACGCGGACACAAACAGTTGAATCGATGCGCTCAGAATCCCACGGGCACGAGATACCCGGGCGGATAGCTCCACCGCGGCCATTCGATTTGCGCGGCCCGGCCCGGATG
>JAKQNG010000095.1 GCA_029565915.1 Deltaproteobacteria bacterium | reverse complement strand
CGCCGCTCTTCGCCAGCACCCGCGTGATCGCTGCCGTCAGCGTCGTCTTCCCGTGGTCAATATGACCAATCGTTCCGATGTTCACGTGTGGTTTCGTTCTTACAAATTTTTCTTTCGCCATGACAAAGCTCCCTTTGTTTTTTCAAACACTTTCCAAATCACAGGCACTCAGCCCAGTATTGCTTTTGATATCTCCTGCGGTACCGCATCAAAGTGAGAAAACTGCATTGTGTGTGTCGCGCGCCCCTGCGTCAATGTCCTCAAATCCGTTGTGTATCCGAACATTTTCCGCAACGGCACATGCACATCAACCGTCTGCATAATCCCGCTGGTTCCCATCCCGTTAATCTTCCCCGATCTGCGATTCAGGTCACCGACCACATCGCCGAGGAAATCCTCGGGCACCACCACCTGTACTCCCATGATCGGCTCAAGAAGCACAGGGCTCGCATTGCGCAGCGCATCCCGAAGCGCGATGGAGGCGGCGATTTTATATGCCAACTCAGTACTGTCAACAAGATGTTGCAGGTCCCTCAAAATAGTTACTTCGACATCCACCACCGGATATCCCGCCAGAACACCGGAGTCCAGCGCACCCCTGACACTTTCCCGGATGGATTCCACACAGACTGGCGGTATTGCCACAGGCAACCCTTCCGTGTGGATGACAATCCCTGAACCTCTATTGCCTGCACAAACTTTCAGTGGAACGCTTGCCCGATGGTTCTGCGCGCCCATCTGCTTCTCAAATACACCAATCGCCGTCCCGGTTGTGGTTACCGTTTCACGGAACGCCACACGGGGCTCGCCCACATTCGCCTCCACATTGAATTCCCGTCGCAGCCTGTCAACAACGATTTCCAGATGAAGCTCTCCCATTCCACTGATCAATGTCTGTCCGGTGTCTTCGTCAACCTTTACGACAAATGTCGGATCTTCAAATGCGAGGCGCTCCAGTGCCGTTGTCAGCTTTTCCTGATCCGCTGATGTCCGGGGTTCAATGGCAATTGAAATCACCGGTTCCGGTGCATCAATGCTTTCCAGCACAACGTCGACTCCCTCTGCGCAGAGCGTATCACCCGTCGCGGTGAATTTCAGCCCTACCACAGCAGCAATATCACCCGCGCTGACAGCACTGAGTTCCTCACGCTTGTTCGCGTGCATTCTAACCAGCTTATTCAATCGTTCCTTCCGGTCTCTGGTGGCGTTCTGAACTTTTTTGCCCGCTTCGATCTGGCCAGCATAGACGCGGATGTACGTCAGCTGACCGGCAAAAGCGTCGTTCTGGACCTTGAAGGCCAGAGCGGTAAATGGTTCTGTCGTCGCAGGCCTGCGAATCACTTCTTTGCCGGATGCCGGTTGGACTCCGACAACAGGCGGCATGTCGAGTGGAGACGGTAGAAAATCCACAACACCATCCAACACCGGCTGGACGCCCTTGTTCTTGAAGGCGGCACCACAATATACCGGCACGATGGCATTCGCCAGTGTCCCCTTGCGCAATGCCGCTTTTACGCGTTCAACCGGAATCGCCTGGCCTTCCAGATAGGCAACCATGAGTTGTTCATCAAAATCAGCGGCTGCTTCCAGAACTGCATCTCTGGCTTCTGCAGATTCGTCTTGCATCTGCGGAGGAATCTCGGCGTATCTGAACACTGTTCCCAGACTGTCCTCATCCCAGATGATGGCGCGCTGTTCCAGTAGATCGATCACACCAGCAAATTCGCTCTCCCGTCCCAGCGGCAACTGCATGCTGACCGGTCTCGCACGGAGCCGGGACGAAATCATTTCTACGCAACGACAAAAGTCCGCCCCCGCCCGGTCCATCTTGTTAACAAAACAGATCCGTGGAACCCGGTACTTGTCTGCCTGATGCCACACGGTTTCCGACTGCGGTTCTACGCCCGCGACGCCATCAAAAACAGCAATCGTACCATCCAGTACGCGAAGGGATCGCTCCACTTCCATTGTGAAGTCCACATGTCCCGGCGTATCAATGATATTTATCCGGCAATCCCGCCAGTTGCATGCCGTCGCAGCGCTGGTAATCGTAATTCCCCGCTCCTGTTCCTGAGGCATCCAGTCCATCTGTGCGGTACCATCGTGTACTTCTCCGAGTTTGTGAGAAATACCCGTGTAGAAGAGAACTCTTTCGGTCAGAGTAGTCTTCCCTGCATCAATGTGGGCCATAATCCCGATATTCCGGGTCATGTCCAGAGCCGGCTGCTTAGTCACCATATGTCTCCCGATCCGCCGATATAAAAATCTGCGGCAAGGGCAATTATCCCGTCATCATTCGGCGCGAGTTGCGCCCGCCGGGAATTGCCCGGGAATGCATCACCAGAAGTGATGCAACCAGTTACCAGCGATAATGTGCGAAGGCCTTGTTGGCTTCTGCCATTTTGTGGGTGTCTTCGCGCTTCTTGATAGAAGCACCGCGATTCTGCGATGCATCAACAAATTCGGCAGCAAGTCTTTCACGCATCGTGTGCTCGCCTCGAGATCGGGAATAGCCAATCAACCATCGCATGGCAAGCGCCAGTCTGCGATTGGAACGCACCTCGACCGGAACCTGATAGGTGGCTCCGCCAACGCGACGGGACTTCACCTCAATTTTCGGCTTCACGTTCTCGATGGCTTTCTTGAACACCTCCAGCGGATCCTGCTTGTACCGCTGCTCAATAATATCAAATGCACCATACAGAGCGCGTTCCGCTGTGCTCTTCTTACCGTCGTACATCATCTTCGTGATGAATTTCGAAACGATCCGACTGCGGAATTTCGGATCCGGCGTAACTTTCCTCTTGGGAACTTCTCTGCGTCTTGGCATGGTATCTTTCTACCCCTTCGGCCGTTTCGCGCCGTACTTGCTTCGTCCTTTGCGTCTATCGTCTACTCCGGAGGCATCCATGTTTCCGCGGATGACATGATAACGAACGCCGGGTAAATCCTTTACGCGTCCGCCCCGTATCAGCACCACAGAGTGTTCCTGCAGATTGTGACCTTCACCGGGGATATAGGTTGTCACTTCCATCCCGTTGGTCAAACGAACCCTTGCAACTTTCCGGAGGGCAGAATTCGGCTTTTTCGGAGTCGACGTATATACACGAACACAGACACCACGCTTCTGCGGGCATCCTTTCAAAGCCGGGGCATCCTTTTTCTCAAACTGCTTTTTTCTTCGCTTGCGAACCAGCTGATTAATTGTCGGCATTGTATCTCATTTCCTATCCGGACCCACTTTGGTCATCCGAGGCGCAGGTCTATATGTTACCGGTCATCCTTTGTCAAGCGGAAGTAACACCCGCCAGATCTCGACCACGGCCGGAGGAGTCAGAATCCCCTGCGTACCGGATTGTCAGATCCTTGTACATCTGAACGCCTGTTCCCGCGGGAATCAAGCGGCCCATGATCACATTTTCCTTCGGACCAACCAGATCATCAACCCGCCCGGACAGACCCGCTTCTGTCAACACCTTGGTTGTTTCCTGGAATGATGACGCAGAGATGAAACTGTCTGTCGACAGCGCCGCCTTGGTGATTCCCAGCAGCAGGCTCTCTGCTGTCGCAGGTCGTCCTCCTTCTGACATCACGCGTTCATTCTCTGCACGGAATGTGGACTTCGGCACTTTGTCGTCAACCAGGAATCGCGTATCTCCCGGATCCTTGATGGTCACCCGTTTCAACATCTGGCGAACGATGACCTCAATATGCTTGTCATTAATGTTGACGCCCTGCAGCTTGTACACTTCCTGAACCTCATCCACCAGATATTTGGCAAGCGCCTTCTCGCCCATGACCTTGAGAATATCGTGGGGATTCGCAGGCCCGTCCATGAGCGGCTCTCCGGCCCGGATGAAATCGCCTTCCTTGCAGGAGATGTGTTTCCCTTTTTGAATCAGGTATTCCTTTCGCTCTCCCAGTTCCGGCGTGATAACAACCTTACGCTTACCCTTCGTGTCTTTTCCGAACGCAATCACTCCGTCGATCTCGGAGATCACTGCATGTTCCTTGGGCTTCCGGGCTTCAAAAAGTTCGGCCACACGCGGAAGACCACCCGTGATGTCCTTTGTCTTCGTCGTTTCCCTGGGTATCTTTGCAACGACATCACCCGCTTCGATCTCATCTCCTTCACTCACGGTAATATTTGCAAATACCGGTAGCAGATACCGTGCAGCAGAGTTGCCGATCATTCTGGTTGCACCATTCGGATCTTTGATCGACACGCGGGGACGCAGTTCCGGATCTTTTGACTCAACAATCACCCGGCGGGACAGACCTGTCACCTCATCAAGCATTTCCGACATTGAAACGCCCTCGATGACATCGCCATATTTCACAATGCCGCTGGTCTCGGCGATGATCGGTATGGAATAGGGATCCCACTCGGCAATCAGTTTTCCCTTGGACACCACTTCCCCCGGCTTCACCATCAGCTGTGCACCATACACCACCGGATAGCTGTATTCCCGGCCTGTTTCATCGACAACAACCACTTCGCCGTTTCGCGACATGACAATGCGATCGCCCTTTGCCTTTTCTGCAATTTCGATCGATTTAAACCGAACCGTCCCTCCATGACCGGCTTCGAGTTTAGACTGCTCAATTTTGCCGCGCTTGGCGGCACCGCCGATGTGAAACGTCCGCATGGTCAGCTGCGTTCCGGGCTCACCGATGGACTGGGCGGCAATGATGCCGACAGCCTCACCGATATTTACCTGATTTCCTCTGGCCAGATCGCGACCATAACATTTCACGCAGATTCCTTTCTGTGTCTGGCATGTCAGAACGGATCGGATGGTGACTCTCGACACACCGGCGTTCTCAATCGCCGCCACCTTTTCTTCCGTAATCAGCTCATTGGCTTCCACCAGGATCTCTCCGGTATACGGATCATAAACGTCATCCAGTGCCACACGGCCGAGAACACGTTCGCCGAGCTTCTCAATGATTTCACCACCTTCTTCCAGTGGTGTCACTTCAATGCCGTCCAGTGTGCCACAATCAAACTCAGTAATCGTCGCATCCTGCGCAACATCCACCAGTCGACGAGTCAGATAACCCGAATTCGCCGTTTTCAATGCCGTATCCGCCAATCCCTTGCGGGCGCCGTGTGTCGAAGTGAAGTACTGTAATACGGTCAGGCCTTCACGGAAATTCGCCGTAATGGGGGTTTCAATGATTTCGCCGGAGGGCTTGGCCATCAAGCCGCGCATCCCTGCGAGCTGTCGAAGCTGTGCATTGGAACCACGCGCACCAGAATCGGCCATGATAAAAATCGGATTGAAACTGGACACTGTCTTCTTTTCGCCGGTTTTCCGATCAGTCACATCCGACAGCTGAATCTGCTTCACCATCTCGTCGGCGATTTGATCAGAAGCAGCCGCCCAGATATCCACAATCTTGTTATAGCGCTCCCCATCCGTAATCAGACCTTCCTGATACTGATTCACGACACGCGCCACCTCCGCCTCTGCCTCCTGAAGGATCATTTTCTTTGCTTCTGGGATTTCCATATCCTTCATACAGATGCTGATGCCGGCGCTGGTGGCGAATGTGAAGCCCAGTGTCCGCAGATGATCCGCCAGCATGACCGTGTTCTTGTTGGTACAGTTCCGGTATGCAGCATCAATAATCTGAGACAGTGCCTTCTTGTTCAACACTTTGTTCACGTGCTCGAATGTGAGCCCCGGAGGAAGGATGTCACCAACCAACGCACGGCCAACGGTTGTCTTGACCAACCGCCCATTGATGCGAACCTTGATCTGCGCGTGCAGATCAATCTCGCCGCTGTCATGGGCCATCCGCACTTCGTTGATGGATGAATAGACTCCGATAAATTTGGCTTTCCCGCGCGCATTTTCGCGATTCTCTCCCCGGACAAACGGGCGCATGCTGGTCATGTAGTACAGGCCAAGCACCACGTCTTGCGTGGGGTTGATAATCGGCTTGCCATGGGCGGGACTGAGGATGTTGTTGGTGGACATCATCAGGATGCGAGCTTCCATCTGCGCTTCAATGGAGAGAGGCACGTGCACCGCCATCTGGTCACCATCGAAATCTGCATTGAACGCCGTACAAACCAGTGGATGCAGCTGAATGGCTTTTCCTTCAATCAACACCGGCTCGAAGGCCTGAATGCCCAGGCGGTGCAGTGTCGGCGCCCGGTTGAGCATGACCGGATGCTCGCTGATGACTTCCTCAAGAATGTCCCACACCTCCGGTTTCGCCTTTTCAACCATCTTCTTGGCGCTCTTGATAGTGGTGACATATCCGCGTTCTTCCAGCTTGCTGTAGATGAACGGTTTGAACAGCTCCAGCGCCATTTGTTTGGGCAAGCCGCATTGATGAAGCTTCAGCGAAGGACCAACCACAATCACCGAACGCCCGGAATAGTCGACACGTTTGCCGAGAAGATTCTGTCGAAAGCGTCCCTGCTTGCCCTTCAGCATGTCGGACAGAGACTTGAGGGGCCGCTTGTTCGGTCCGGTGATTGTCTTTCCCCGGCGGCCGTTATTGAATAGCGCGTCCACGGATTCCTGAAGCATCCGCCGCTCATTGCGAATAATAATGTCGGGCGCATTGAGCTCGAGCAGTCGTTTCAAACGATTGTTTCTGTTAATAACACGCCGGTACAAATCATTCAGATCGCTCGTAGCGAACCGTCCGCCATCGAGCGGTACAAGAGGACGCAGATCCGGAGGCAGCACGGGAATGCGGGTCAGCATCATCCACTCGGGCTTGTTGCCGGACCCTTTAAGGGACTCCACCACCTTCAGGCGTTTGGTGATCTTCTTACGCTTTGCCTCGCTGGAGGTACCATTCAACTCACCACGCAGTTCTTCAGCCAACGCAACAACATCGATATCCTTGAGCAGAGACAGAATCGCCTCACCGCCCATGCCGACGTCAAATGCGTCCCATCCAAACTCCTCGACGGTCTGCTGATATCGCTCCTCGGAAAGAATTTCTCCCTTTTCAAGGGATGTTGATCGCGGATCAAGGACGACATAGCTTTCACAATAAAGAACGCGTTCCAGATCCTTCAATGTGACATCGAGAAGTGCTCCCATCCGCGACGGAAGGCTCTTGAGAAACCAGATATGGGCCACCGGAGAAGCAAGATTGATATGGCCAAGCCGTTCCCGGCGGACTTTCGACTGGATCACTTCCACGCCGCATTTCTCGCAGACGATATTGCGGTGCTTCATCCTCTTGTATTTTCCACAGTTGCATTCGTAGTCCTTTACCGGACCAAATACCTTTGCGCAGAACAACCCATCCCGCTCCGGCTTGAAAGTGCGATAGTTGATCGTTTCCGGCTTCTTCACTTCCCCGTTGGACCACTCAAGAATCTGCTCCGGGCTTGCCAGAGAAATCCGGATTGCGGAAAAGCTCAGCGGATCCTTGGGTTTATCAAAAAAACTGAAAATGTCTTTCATCACGCTTCTCCCATGTCATCGACCAGAGAGTCAGTCTGGATGTATCCGTCATTGTGGGAACGCCCCTCGACCAGTTCCACATTCAGGCAGAGGCTCTGCAGTTCCTTAATCAGCACATTGAAGGACTCCGGCAGACCTGCTTCCAGTTCCTGCTCGCCCTTCACTATCGACTCGTACATGCGGGTCCGGCCCATCACGTCGTCGCTCTTGACTGTCAGGAATTCCTGCAACGCATATGCCGCGCCGTATGCTTCCATGGCCCAGACCTCCATCTCACCCAACCGCTGTCCACCGAACTGCGCCTTGCCGCCGAGAGGCTGCTGGGTCACCAGCGAATATGGACCAATGGATCGGGCATGGATCTTGTCATCAACCAGATGGTGAAGCTTGAGGATATACATAATCCCCACTGTTACATCCTGATCAAACGGTTCGCCTGTCCGTCCGTCGTACAAAACGACCTGACCGCTCTGAGGCAGTCCCCCGAGTTCCAGCGCCGACCGGATCTCCTCCTCCCGCGCGCCGTCAAAAACCGACGTCGCGTAAAGAATTCCATCCCTGTGTGATCTCGCAAAAGCAATCAATTCATCTGCCTTCAGACTCTTGACGTATTTCTGACCATCCTTGCTCGGGAACGCCTTCAGCATCTGCTCCCTGAGCCGCTCGCCGGTCATTCCCTTTTCCGCTGCCATGTCACTGAGGCGCTGACCAATAAGGCGACCGGCAGCGCCGAGATGGACTTCCAGAATCTGGCCAACGTTCATTCGAGAGGGCACGCCAAGCGGATTCAACACGACATCCACGGGAGTTCCATCCTGCAGATACGGCATGTCCTCTTCCGGCAGGATGCGGCTGATGACGCCCTTGTTGCCGTGACGGCCGGCCATCTTGTCACCCGGCTGCAGCTTGCGCTTCACCGCGACGAAGACCTTGACCATCTTGAGCACGCCAGGAGCCAGCTCGTCGCCGCGCTCCAGCTTTTCCTTGCGGTCCTCGAACTTCTCCTGGATCGCCTTGACGGTCTCGTCGTACTGCGACTTGACCGCTTCG
>JAKQNG010000093.1 GCA_029565915.1 Deltaproteobacteria bacterium | reverse complement strand
TTACGGCAGGTCGGCGAGTTCGGCGGTGACGCTGGCGGAGCGGGTGACAAAGAAGCCCTTCATGCCGTCGTTTTCGTCCGCGAGGGTGGCTGCATCGCCGCCGCCCAGCTGGCCCTGCACAATGGCGGTCAACGCGTCGATGCGATCGCTCAGGTAATCGGGATCGAGCAGGGTGCCCATCAGCTCCCGGTAGCGATCGATGTAGGCCTGCCGGAACGACGGCACCGACATGAGCCGCCGCGCCAGAGGTCGCTCCGTGCCTTCCTGTGCGTGAATCGGCGTGTAGTCGTTTGTGTCCAGATCGTAAAAAATCGACGCCTCCGCCCCCATCTGATTGTACATGTCCACGGTCCCGTGGAAGGTCTGGTCCACGTCCCACGGAATGAACGCCATCTTCTGCGCCCGCAGGTCCTCGTACACCCAGAAATTCTTGGGCCGCTGGGGATAGGAATCCCAGTTCGCCATGTAGTTCGACACCACCAGGTACGAGATGAACTGGTCCACGTGAAAGTTCTCTTCGAACCACGCCTCCAGCTCGCCCGCCGCCGTGCCGTTCAGCTCCTGCACAAAGCGGCCGATGACCGAATAGTCGTCCGGCGCCACCTTGTGGTTGGTCTTTTTATTGTAGTGGCACTTGTAGTCGTTGGTCGCGCTGGTCCAGTCGCTGCCCAGCACGGTAAAGTCTGCAAAGCACTTTTCAGAGTCCTGCAGCGACGGCAGATCGTAGGCGGCTTTGTACAGATCGCCGTTGTCGTGGCCGAACATGTCCCACAGCCAGTCCTTGTTGTCCGGGTCCTCGTACTCCAGGTACATGCCCTGCTTGGCGCCGTTCACCTGCACGATGACATGCCGCGCCGACGGCACCCGCACCCCGGCAAACCGCAGCAGATCATAGGCCAGCTTCTGGCGGAAATGGGGCTCGTAATTGAAGTTCCACTCCCGCCGGCCGCGGTACATGTCGTCCTCGGCAAACTTGATCTTCCAGTTGCGCTGCCCGGTTCCGTAATTGATGAGCACCATGAGCTGGTAGGCGCCCCGGTAGTTCACGTCCACATCCGCATACGTGTGCCCGTCGCCATCCGTGAACGAGCCGATTTCGTCTTCCGCGTCATAGGGGTTGGCTTCCAGCCGGGAAATGGCCGCGGACGAAATCTGGATGTTCACCGTGGGCATGCCGTCGGGGAGTTCTTCGCTGTCGAACACCGGCGGGTCCCAGGGCGGCAGGGGCTCTGTTTCCGTGTCGGTGTCGGCGTCGCTGTCGGTATCCGCGTCCGTATCACTGTCCCCGTCCGTGTCGGTGTCGCTGTCCGTATCCCCATCCGAATCGGTGTCGCTGTCGGTGTCACCGTCCGTGTCAGTGTCGCTGTCGGCATCGGTGTCGCTGTCCGTGTCCCCGTCTGAATCCGCATCCGCATCCGTATCGACATCGCTGTCCGCGTCGGTGCTTCCCTCATGGCACACCGCCTCCCCTTCCCTCCAGGTACAGACCCCGCCGACAATTCCGCAGTCCGTCCAATCCATCCACGTTCCGCCACTGCACTGCTGGACCATCTGCCCGTCGCACTGCGTCTGACCGTCGATACACGGCCCTCCGCCGGATGTGCCGCAGGATATCGCAAGCAGCAGGAACAACAGAAAAACCAGGTGTTGAATCAGTTTCATCCGCTCACCTCCGTGCGATCCGCACGTCGACAAGAATAGCACAACCGGATGCTACCGGCCCGGATGATTTGCGACAGGGACCTTCTTCCCGACGGATCAGTATCTCACGAACAGGGTCACGCAGTCGTCAAGCACGGAATGGATGGCACTAGATGTTACATATCCAGTCACAGTAGCGGATCTCTTCACAGGCCGATTCCGAAATGTCGTCGTATGGGGAGCAGGATGGCACACGACCCGTACACACGGTCTCACAAACGACGCCCGGGGGAAGAGTATCCGAGTCGGTGGTGTCCGTATCTGACAGCGAGGAGTAGTCGGTGCAGCGCTCTTCGGGCGTGCATTCGGAAATGCTGCAACCGGAATCAGGAGAGTAGATCGCCCAAAACTGACAATCCGAAGACCCACCTACCATCTGACAGGAACAGAACGCATCGGCGCATCCCTGCGTCATCAGCATTACCGCAACTATCCACATCCATCCGGCGGCTGGACAACGCTTCTGCCTGTGGTCCACCGAATCACCTCTTTTACGGCAGGTCGGCGAGTTCGGCGGTGACGCTGGCGGAGCGGGTGACAAAGAAGCCCTTCATGCCGTCGTTTTCGTCCGCGAGGGTGGCTGCATCGCCGCCGCCCAGCTGGCCCTGCACAATGGCGGTCAACGCGTCGAT
>JAKQNG010000088.1 GCA_029565915.1 Deltaproteobacteria bacterium | reverse complement strand
TCAGGCCGCAGGGTGTTGAACCCGTGCGGGTATCGCCGTTGGTGCAGGCCGCATCCGCCTCGCAGGAGCTGCCCACCAGATGGAAGCCTTCTTCGCAGCCGCAGGTGTAGCCTCCAGTGGTGTTGGTGCAGGTGCCGTTTATCGGATCGCAGTCGTCCTCGCCTTCGATGCATTCGTTCACATCGTCGCAGGTGGTGCCCGGACCTTCAAAGCCCTCGTTGCAGGTGCAGACAACCGTCGCGCCGCTGTCGTCGCAGGTGGCGTTCACGTCGCAGGGGTTATCCGCACAGGAAGGATCGGTCCCGGTGTCGGTGTCGCTACCGGTGTCCGTGTCGGTCCCGGTATCGGTGTCGCTACCGGTGTCGCTGTCGGTCCCGGTGTCGCTGTCTTCTGTCTCCGTCCCATCCGTCCCATCCGTCCCATCGGTCCCATCACTGTCGCTGTTAGTGTCGGCATCGCTGTCGCTGTCCGAATCGCTGTCGCTGTCCGAGTCGCTGTCGGCATCACTATCCGAGTCGCTGTCCGAGTCGCTGTCCGCATCGCTATCGCTGTCCGAATCGCTGTCGCTGTCTGCGTCGGAGTCGGCATCGCTGTCCGCGTCGCCGCCATCGGGGTTGGCGGGCAGGTTACCTCCGGTACATCCGAAGGCCATCAGTGCCACCGCGACCAGACCCATCAGTAGTGCTGTCCAATTTCTCATGCCGATTGCTCCCTTTCAAAAGCCGAACGCCGGGGCGAACGGGCGCGCCGTTTCGACGCGTTGCATTTAATATGTAAACGTGGGTGACAGGTTTCATCCGCGGGTAGGCCGACCCCGGAATGTGCAGATTGGTCCATTCGAATGACCAGAGTGGTACATGAAAATCGAGTGTTTCTTTCGAAATACACCTGTGGTGCGTCAAGGACAGAACGGGCCGACGTTCGATGCTCTGAACCGCGCCGTTCCGAGCCGAAATCCTGTGGCATGGCCCTTGCAAAAAGGGTTCTGCAGCACATTGCAGGAGGTTTGTCATGACGAAATGGCGGTTTCGATGCGCAACGATTATCGGATGTCTGGTTCTGTTTTCGGGCCTGGAAGTCCGGGCAACGGACCAGTACAGCCGCAGCGATGAAGTCACACATTCCGACCATCTGTACCAGAAGGCCCGGCGCCAGCGGCGTGCGGGACTGATTCTTACCGCGGTCGTGGCGCCCACGGTGCTGCTCGCCGGCGCGATTCCGGCAACGGCGCTGTCTGTTGTGGGTCACCTGGAAGCAGAGCAGGCAAAGAAAGAATGCGACGAAGAGGACTCTAGTCAAATGTGTGGGTTTCTTGCCGGGTTCGAGGATTCGTTCGCGGGGTTCATTATCGGTATATCCACCGCGGTGATCGTGACCGGGATTCTGATTCCGGGCCTGGTGCTGACCATCCGCGGGACACGCCGGATGCGCCGACTGGCACCGTATCCTTCGCCGACGGTCTCGGTGCTGCCGTCCTTCGGCGGTCTTCAGCTCCACCTCACGTTCTGAGCCGACCCCGGACACCCTGCTTCATTCGGCCGTCTTCCACCCGGTTTCCGGGGCCCCGGTGCACTGCCATGGAAATGGAGGTGACCATGAAGAATCTGTTGAAATTGTGGATGCTGCTGTTGTTTGCGGGCGGGGTCGGATGCACGGATGGCAGCGGGGCAGCGTCAGACGCGGACAGCGATGCCGACAGCGACAGCGATGCCGACAGCGATAGCGACACCGACAGCGATGCGGACAGCGACAGCGACGCCGATTCAGACAGCGACAGCGATACGGACAGCGACGGTGATACGGACAGCGACGGCGACCTGCCCCCTCTGCGCATCGAGGCCGAGTGCGCCTTTTCGGCGGACGCGGGGGACTGCAACGGCGCTGTGGAGGGCGGCTTCAACGCGGAACTGCCCGGCCAGGACGGCGCGGACAGCATTCCCCTGCTGAAGGAAGGGGAGCAGATCGTCGGCTATTTTTACGCCGGCGCGTGGCTGGCGTTTCCGGGCATCGACCTCACGGGTTACACGCATGTGGCCGCCCAGGTGGCCAGTACCAACACCGGCGGTGCCCTCGAGGTGCGACTCGATGCCCCGGACGGGGAGCTCATCGCCACCATCGGCGTTCCCAATACCGGCGGATGGGCGGTGTTCCGGCAGGCGCAGGCGACCCTCTCCCCCGCATCCGGCGTGCACACGGTGTACCTCGTCAGCGCGGACAACGGCACCTACAACGGCGACGTGGACTGGATTGAGTTTTTTGTCCTGTCGTCGCCGGAGGACACCGACACCCTGTTCAGCGAGGACACGGAGCCGATGAATCCCCAACAGGTGCTTGCGGATTTTCCGGCGGACCGGGTGGTGATCACTGACGACTACGTGAACAGCCTGTTTGACGCGGAGCTGGACTACATCCTCTCACTGGAGCCGGATCGCCTGATGGCGGCCGTGAAGGCCGTGTCCGAAGGGGTGAATCCCGATACCGCCACGGGGATCAACACCTACGGCGGCTGGGAACACGCGGGTTCCGGGTTTCATCTGCGCAGCCACACCCTGGGACACTGGCTCTCCGCCATGGCCCGCGCCTGGCAGCAGCTCCACCTGACCGACCCGGTGCGGGCCGCCGAAGTCAAAGAGAAAATCGACTACACCATCTCCGAACTGCGCACTTATCAGGAACGGATCGGCACGGGCTTTATCTACGGATCGTTTGAGACGCATTTTGATTCGGTGGAGGGCAAGAACACGGTGACCACCTATGTGCCCTGGTACAACATGCACAAGCTCCTGTCGGGCATCCTGGACTGCTACCGCTTTGCCCAGAACGACACCGCCCTGACCGTGGCCGCGGATCTGGGAGACTGGATTTACGGCCGGGTGTCCGGATGGGACGACGCACTCCGCCGGACAGTCCTGTCCACTGAGTACGGCGGGATGAATGACGTGCTCTACCAGCTGTACGGTGAAACCGGCGACGAACACCACCTCGCCGCGGCGCAGGTTTTTGACGAGGACTGGTCCGGCGGCCTGTACGACCGCATTTCCAGGGGAGAAAACGTGCTGCCGGGGCGCCACGCGAACACCACCATTCCCAAGTTCGTGGGTGCCATCAACCGCTATCAGACTCTGGGCGAAGCGGCGGCATTCTACCGCACGGCGGCGCAGCAGTTCTGGGACATCGTGTTGCAGCACCACACCTACGTGACGGGCGGCAACAGCCAGGACGAGCACTTCCGGACGCCCGACGGACTGAATGCCCAGCGGGATAATACCAATAACGAAACCTGCAATGCCTACAACATGCTGAAGCTGTCGCAGAACCTCTTCATGGTTACCGGCGATGTCCGCTATTCCGATTACTACGAGCGGAATTTCATCAACGAGATTCTCGCGTCCATCAACCCGGAAAGCGGGATGACCACCTATTTCAAGCCCATGGCCTCCGGCAGCTTTAAAATGTTCGGCACGCCGACCAACTCGTTCTGGTGCTGCACCGGCACCGGGATGGAAAACTTCATGAAGCTCGACAACAGCCTCTATTACCACGACGCGACGGATCTCTGGGTCAACACCTATATCAGCTCGACCCTGGACTGGCCCAATCGCGGCCTGCAGATATCGCTGACGGCCGACCTCCCCCTGCAGGACACGGTGACCCTCAGCGTAGACCAGGCACCCAACAACATGCTGAAAATCCGCTTCCGCAAACCGTACTGGACCGATCCCTGCGAACCGGTGACGGTGTCGGTCAACGGTACGGCGTGCAATGCGTCCGAAGTGGACGGCTACATCGAAGTGGAGCGGATCTGGCGCGCGGGCGATACGGTGGAGCTTGCCTTCCCCATGCGGGTGACCGTGTCCCGGCTGCCGGACAATGCCAGTGCCGTGGCCTTCATGTACGGCCCCGTTGTGCTGAGCGCGGGATTCGGTGCGGAAAACATGGTGCTCGAAGGGCACAAGGCCTCGGGAAAGCCCACCCTCATTGCCGTTGATGACACCATCGCCATTGAGGCGGGCACCATCAACGAGTGGATCGCCGCGATCAAGGACAACCTGGTGCAGACGCCGGGCACCCTGGAATTCCACCTTTCCAACACGGACGCCGATGATCGACTGACGTTCACGCCGCACTACCTGCGCTACGCGGAGCGGTACGGCATCTACTTTGTGCTGGAAGGAACCGCCGGAGCAGAAGTGCCCGACGACAACTGTTCCGCGACGTTTGACGCGGACGTGCAGTGCAGCGCCGTTTCTTCGTTCTGAATCATTTTCTCAGTCGTTGGGGCAGTCCCATCCATCGATGGTTTCCGCACCCGGCACCGGGCAGAAATTCCATTCGATGAGCTGCTGGGGGCAGGGCGCCACCGTGGGCGGATTGGGCGGGACTTCGCAGGCCATGGTCGCATTGTTGCAGAACGAGTTGTCCGGCAGGCTCCAGTTCCACCGGAAGTCCACGGTGACGTGGTGGTGCTGACCCCACTGCGCGTAAGACGGATTGTTGCACACGTAGTATCCCACTCCCGCCTCGATGGCCCGCGGATGGAGGATGTTGCGGCGGTGTCCCTCGCAGGTGGGTTCTTCCATGAAACCGTATTCGGTGGCGCCCGGGTCCAGGTTGAGGGCGATGTTTTCGGCCAGGGAATAGGAGAGCCCGGCCTCGGATGCCCGGTCCGAGGGATCCTGTCCGTCGGGGTTGTCGTGGGCAAAGAACTCCCGCGTGCACATGTCAATGCTGTGGGCGACGGCCACCTCCCAGATGTCCTCATTCCACGAGAGGGGCGCCGCGTTGCCCGATTCCGCCGAAAAGTACGCCCGGTCCTGGTTGGTGTAGGTGAACAGGATGCACGCTTCCAGACGATACGGGTCCGTTGCCGCGTTGCTGCCGTTCATGCAGGCGTAATCGAGGGGCAGCTCGCATGCGCCGTCCTCGTCCTCGTCCCATCCGTCGTTGTCCGTGGACTGGTATCCGTCGATGGAACAGTCGTCGCAGTCGTCTCCGTCGGAATCCCCGCACACGGTGGGGTCGCTGTCGTCCGGGTCGTCGGCGCTGTCCACCAGGTCGCCGTCCGCATCGTCGCTGGAGCAGGTGGAGGTATTCGTCCATGCTCCGGTGATGCAGAGCTGCATGTAATGGCCGCCCGACGAACCGCAGGCGGTGGTCCCTTCCCGCGTGTCGCCGTTGACGCATTCATCCGGATCATTGCAGTCCGACGTGCCGACCCACTGGCCGCCGGAGCAGAGCTCTTCGATGAAGCCGTTGCCGTTGAAGCCACACGCGGTGCTGCTGTCCCGTCTTCCGCCGTTGACACAGACGTCATCGTCGACGCAGGTGTACGTGTCTGTCCATTCACCTTCCGAGCAGACCTGCAGGATGCGGCCATCATTGTTGATGCCGCAGGTGACCGGGCCGCTGCGCGTATCGTCGTTGGTGCAGTCGTCATCGTCCATGCAGTTGTCCGTATTCACCCACTGGCCGCCTTCGCATTCCTGTTCGATGATGCCGTTTCCGTTGAGGCCGCAGGCGTCTTCGCCCGCCCGGGTGTTGCCGTTTTCGCACACGTCGGGATCCGCGCAGGTGTCGGTGTCGGTCCAGGCGATGCCCACGCAGAGCTGCGTGAAATACGCCGCCATGTTCAGGCCGCAGGGGGTTGACCCCGCCCGCGTGTCGCCGTCCTCGCAGGCCCCGTCCGGCGCGCAGGTCGTGCCGCCGTCCAGATGCCATCCCACCTCGCAGCCGCAGACAAACGATCCATCGGTATTCACGCAGGTGCCGTGGTCCTCGTCGCAGTTGTCGGTGCCCAGTGCGCATTCGTCCACGTCCGGATCGCTGTCCGAATCCGAGTCGCTGTCTGCGTCGCTGTCGGCGTCGCTGTCGGCATCCGAGTCACTGTCGGAGTCGGCGTCGGAGTCGGCGTCAGAGTCGGCGTCAGAGTCGGCGTCGCTGTCTGCGTCGCTGTCGGCATCACTGTCCGAATCGCTGTCGGCATCGCCATCCGCGGCGCCGGTCTCTTCGTCGTCGCAGCCCCACAGCACAACCATGGCTGCCAGCAGCACAATCCAGTATTTCATGATGGTTCCCTCCGGTATTAATGGTTGGCACAAGACTACCATAAACAGGGTTACAGTGTAGATGAAATTTCGTCCGGTCGCCCCTGGCCTCAAACCGGTGTAGAATGGCGTCATGAACCATTTGATAAAAATCTGTGTCCGCGCCGGATTGCCGGCTGTCGTATTTTTGTGCGCGCTGGCGGGAGGGTGCTGCGACGGCGTATCCCTGCCCCTGTGGCGCCTGGAGTACTCCCTCCGGGGCGCGTTTTCGCTGCACGCATCCTTTGACGCCTCCGCCTCCTTCCGGGTGGTCGCCGCCGTGGATCCCGGTGCATGGGCCGCCATTCCCGCGTTTGACGCGGCGCAGCTGAACCTCACCCTGGACGCGGACGCGGTGTTTGAAACCGGCACCCTGTCGCGGGATGTGGACAACGACGGAAAAGCCGAAGACATCGACGTCCTCGTGGTGACCGACGTCTCCCGGGTGGCGCAGGTGTTTTATCACTGGCGCGGGGACGCCATCACCCTCGACGGGGGCAAGTGCTACCTGGCGTGGGTCAGCGGCACACAGGCCACGCTGGTGGCGGCCAACTGCGGCGATGGAGCGGGAACGATGGTGTGCACGGCGACGGAAGGGTCCGATGCGGATCCCCTGTGCACGGCCTGTGACGTCGACGGAGTCTGCGGCGCCTGCGATCCGGACGGCTCCCTCAATGCCTGCGTGCCGAAGACGGAATCGGGCGGCGGGTCGTACATTGACATTGATATTGACGTGGATATCGACATCGACGCCGACATTGATCTGGATGCGGACATCGACATCGGGTTTCAGGTGACGCCGTGAGCCGGTGCCATTTTCTGCTGATGGTGGCGGCATTGCTGCTGTGGACACCCTCATTGCGGGCCGGTGACCAGGATGCCGGCGACGATGGGGGCGAAACGGATGAAGGAGAACAGGATCAGCCGGACCACCGGGGGTTCTTTGCACGGGTGACCCCGGGCGTGGGCTGGTCGTGGATCCGGGCCCGGGGCGTAATGGATCCCCTGCCGGGGCTGCTGCGCAACGAGGATCCGGGGCACAACACGGTGGCCCTCGGCGTTGCGGGCGATCTGGGCGGCGGCATCATCCGCAACCTGGCCCTCCACGGCGGCGTGCTGTTTGAAAAGATGATCCTGCGCGACAGGTATCCGAACCTCATGACGTTCAACCTGTTCGGCTTCGGACTGGGGCTCACATACTATTTCACGCCGGCGGAACTGTACCTGACCGGTCACATCCGGTTTGTCGCCATGCTCAGCTCCTTTCCGGACGTGGTGTGTGATCGGTACTGGATCGACACGTTCGAGTGGTACCGGGGGCCGGGGTTCACCCTCCAGTTCGGCAAGGAGTGGTTTCACGATGCGGACGACGAATCCGCGGCCGGGCTGGGCCTGCAGGTCAACTACAACCGCCTGTACGGCGACGATGTGATTTTCAACTACGTCAGCGTCCTGCTCGTCGTCACCGTGACCAAGTTCTGAAGGGCGCCGCTACAGCAACCGCAGAAAACGATCACGATCAGCGCCAACCCCGTGACAGCAGTGCATTTCATGACCAGCAGAATACCACAGAAGAAATCGCCCCTATTCGAAGATTGTCCGGACGGGCCGGAAACCGACACGACTGTCACGGCTGATTCCAATGTCGTAGAACCGATCAGACGGCCGCAACAGGCATCCTGTATTCATGTACGTTTGTCCCCTTGTTTCTACCGAGCCTTCGTCTGGTCCGACGGGATCGATCATGGGAACGCCTGGGTTCTGATAGTCCAGAGGGGTGCCGCCGCTGAAATAGTAGTCAATCCATTCTCGAACGTTTCCCAGTGTGTCATAGAGGCCCCATGGATTCGGCAGCTTCTGTTCCACATCGTGAACTTCGTCGTCGGAGTTGAAGCAGTACCAGGCGATGTCGTTCAGCGATGGCTGGTCGTTACAGGCACTGATGGGTTCGGAGACTAAATCGCCACCGTAGGTGTGGGTCTCTGTTACTCCCGCCTTCGCCGCGTACTCCCATTCCGGCGAGGTCGGCAGTCGGTATCCCGGGCAGGAATAGCGGTCTTCATAGTTGTGGATCGGATTGTTGCACATGAAGATGAATCCACCCGATCCGCAACTCGGATAATGGTTTCCTTCACCGTCAATACAGCCGGAACCGAAGTCTCCCTGGCAGGCCGTGAGGTTGTAGCAGGGTTCCAGTCCTTCCAGCTTCGAAAGCTTGTTGCACCATACCAGCGCCTCCAGAAAATTGATGACAGTGACTGGTTTGTTGTCACCCGGTGACCAGGAGGGATTGGGCAGATCCAGCGCTGTCCATTGGGCCTGAGTGATTTCCGTGGAAGCAATCTGGAAAGAGCGGGTCAGAGTCACCGTCACTTCGTTTTCGGACGTGGCGGCACGACAAGGGGAATCCGGAGGAGAACCGAAGGTGAACGTGCCATGTTCAATGGTCATCCAGTCGATCGACGGAGTTGTTTCATTCCCGGTGAGTTCATCCGCATCGGGCAACTCGCTTTCTGAATCGACATCGGAATCTGTATCTGTATCGGCGTCCGTGTCGGCATCGGCAGAAGCTGACGACGTGTCGGTGGATGACGCACTGTCGTCGGACGATTCGAGCCCGGATGACGTGTCCGTATCCTGAACTCTTTCCGCTTTGCTGCCACATCCGCAGAAAACGATCACGATCAGCGCCAACCCCGTGACAGCAGTGCATTTCATGACCAGCAGAATACCACGAAAGAAATCGCCGCTACTCGAAGATCGTCCGGACAGGACGGAAGCCGACGTAAGCATCACGTGCGCCGGGATATAGACTCATTGACGACGCTGGTCTGACCTGACAGCCGGCTGAGTTGTAGTGAAAACTTTTTATCATCATATTGGAATCTTCAGTCGGACCGATTGGGTCTGTAAGTGCGACATCTGGTGTGTATTGATCAAGGGTACCTCCTGAAAAATAGTGATCGATCCACTCCCACGTATTCCCCAGCGTGTCATACAGTCCCCATGGATTCGGCAGTTTCTGAGCGACATCATGGGCTTCCTCTCCGGAGTTGAAGCAGTACCAGGCGATGTCGTTCAGCGACGGCTGATCGTTGCATGCGCTGATGGCCTCCGAGAAGACATCGCCACCATATGTATGGGTGTCTGTTACACCAGCTTTTGCTGCATACTCCCATTCCGCCGCTGTGGGCAGCCGATATCCGGGACAGGAATAGCGATCCGGGTATTTGCGAAGTCCGGTATTCCCGCACTGAAAAATATTGCCGGAACCGCATCCGGGGACGGGCGTCCCTTCGTCGTCGAAACAGCCAGCGCCGAATTCACCGATGCAGCGACTCAAATCGTAACAGGCATTCAATCCTTCCATTGCAGAGAGTTTGTTGCACCACACGAGGGCTTCAAAAAAGTTGATCATGGTTACGGGCTTGGCAGGGCCGGGCGTCCAGGATTGATTGACCAGGTCCATTGCCTCCCAATGAGACTGGGTGATCTCGGTAGATGCAATGAAGAACGGACGGGTCAGGGTCACGGATACTTCTTTTTCGTATGGTCCGGAGCATGGGGTATCGTTCGGTGAACCGTAGGTGAAGCTGCCGGCTTCGATTCGGACCCACGTGATATTCGGAGTCGTTTCATTCCCGGTCAAAGAATCCGGCGGAGGAGTCTCGCTGTCCGACGCCGAATCCGTTTCCGACGAAGTGTGGGAATCGGTTCCGTCGACGGTGTCGGTTGTCTGATCTGAGGGTGTGGAAACAGTTTCGGTGTCGTCTGTCGCTGGTCCTCCAGTAGACTGTTTGCCGCAAGCCACGACCAGGGCCACAAGGAACATCAAGTAAATCGGGTCGACGGTTGGTCTATCAGTTTTCATAAGTGACTCCGGAAAGCAGGCCGGTGTTATCGAGGAGGAAGAACTTGTCTCTATTATAGTCCGGGCTGTTCGGGTTTTCGTAATACTTCACCCATGCCTCATCGCGGAATCGTTCCCATGACGGTCCGGTTTTGTATTTCGTGGTGGGGATCTTCACGGTGACAGGGCCGTTGGTCCACAGAATCTTTTTCTCGAATTTCGTCGGCAGTTCCACGCACGTCCAGCCTTTTTCTCCGGTGGTGGTCACCGGTGCGCAGTTGGTGTGGAGACCTCGGTCGGTTTGCAGGGACTCCGCCCACAGATCGTTGATCTCGCTCACTTCAAATCGCATGGACGCAGAATACCACAGAAGAAATTCGCCTATTCGAAGATTGTCCGCACAGGCCGGAAACCAATAATTTGTGATCGATATATTCCTGGAAAGTAGAGACGGTCCGTCGGTCTCAACAAGCATCCGGTTGAGGAGAAATGTGATCCGCGTATTTCTATTGAACCCTCAGGTGGTCCGACGGGATCAGTCATCGGCACGCCTGGGTTCTGATAGTCCAGCGGAGTTCCGCCGCTGAAATAGTAGTCCACCCATTCATAGACATTTCCCAGGGTGTCATAAAGTCCCCAAGGGTTTGCGAGTTTCTGAGCCACATCGTGTGCTTCATCGTCGGAGTTGAAACAATACCAGGCGATGTCGTTCAGAGATGGCTGATCGTTACAGGCACTGATGGGTTCAGAGACCAGATCGCCACCGTAGGTATGGGTGTCCGTTACGCCGGCTTTAGCGGCGTATTCCCATTCCGGCGAGGTCGGCAGACGATATCCGGGACAGGAGTAGCGGTCTTCATAGTTGTGGATCGGATTGTTGCACATGAAGATGAATCCACCCGAACCGCAACTCGGATAATGGTTTCCTTCACCGTCAATACAGCCGGAACCGAAGTCTCCCCGGCAGGCCGTGAGGTTGTAGCAGGGCTCCAGTCCTTCGAGTCGGGAGAGTTTGTTGCACCACACCAGCGCCTCCAGAAAATTGATGACCGTGACCGGTTTGTTATCACCCGGTGACCAGGAGGGATTGGGCAGATCCAGCGCTGTCCATTGGGCCTGAGTGATTTCCGTGGAAGCAATCTGGAAAGAACGCGTCAGAGTCACCGTCACTTCGTTTTCGGACGTGGCGGCACGACAAGGGGAATCCGCAGGAGAACCGAAAGTGAACGTGCCATGTTCAATGGTCATCCAGTCGATCGACGGAGTCGTTTCATTCCCGGTGAGTTCATCCGCATCGGGCAATTCGCTTTCTGAGTCGACATCGGAATCTGTATCTGTATCGGTGTCCGTGTCGGCATCAGCAGAAGCTGACGACGTGTCCGTGGAATCGTCGCTGTCGTCGGACGAAGTCGTGTCAGAATGCGTATCCGTGTCATCATTATTGGAAGATTCAGTCCCACAACTGGTACAGCCAATCGTAAACAGGAGGACGATCAGTTCTGCAAATAGTGCGAGTTTTCGTTGAGGTGCAGGATACGTGCGCATCAGTACGTCACCCCGGCCCTCTCACCAGTTAGAATGAAACTTAAATATTTTGCTTCGTTATGGTCCGGGCTGGTGAAATCCTCCACATACTTCACATACGCCGCATCGCGGAATTGTTCCCATGACGGTCCGGTGTGATATTTCGTTGATTTAAAATTTACGGCTTCCGGTGTGCAATTGGCGCAAGGCGAGTAATACATCTGGGCAACCCACGGCAGCTCTTTGCACGTCCAGCCTTTTTCTCCGGTGGTGGTCACCGGTGCGCAGTTGGTGTGGAGACCTCGGTCGGTTTGCAGAGATGTTTCCCACAGATCGTTGATGTCATTGAATTGCATTGATGCAGAATACCACGAAAGGAATGCCGCTATTCGAAGATTGTCCGGACGGGCCGGAAACCGCACCAACAATTGCGTTCCAGTAAAAACTGGCTTGTCGCGGATGAAGGCCGCACAAGACATCCCGCTGAGTTGAATTGGCCACCTTTGACCCATAACGAACTGCCTGAGTCAGGGCCAATCGGATTTTCAACAGGATCATTTGGCGACTGTGTTTCGAGAAAACCACTGAATCCGTCTATCCATTCGCGAACATTTCCAATGGTGTCAAACAGCCCCCACGGGTTTGGCAGCTTCTGGGCAACGTCGTGAACCTCTTCACCGGAATTGAAGCAGTACCAGGCGATGTCGTTCAGAGATGGCTGATCGTGGCATGCGCTGATATCTTCCGAGAAGACATCCCCGCCGTAGGTGTGTGTGTCGGTTACTCCAGCTTTGGCGGCATACTCCCATTCCGCTGCTGTTGGTAGACGATACCCCGGGCAAGAGTATCGATCTGGATAATTGTGGGAGATGGAACAAAGGAAAACTCCACCTGCCCCACAGCCAGGCACCGGTATGCCTTCATCATTTGTACATCCGTTACCGAATTCTCCTCTGCACCGATCCAGATCGTAGCAAGGTTCCAGACCTTCGAGTCGGGAGAGCTTGTTGCACCACACCATCGCCTCGTAGACGTTGATCATTGTTACAGGTTTCGATTCCCCGGGGGTCCACGATGAATGATTCAAATCCAGGTCTTCCCACTGCTGTTGCGACAATTCCGTGGTTGCCATCAGAAACGGATGAGTGAGGGTTACCTCTATTTCTTGCTCATATGGACCCGAGCAAGGGGTGTCTGGTGAAGAACCGTAAATATAGGTGCCAGGTTCAATTCGAAGCCATTCGATGTCAGGCCTTGTTTCCCTGCCGGTCAGCTCATCAAAGGAGACAGCTGCTGTTTCTGATTCGGTATCGGTCGATGCCGAATCGTTAGAATCAATTGAAGTTTCGGTTGTGCTGTCGGTGGAATGAAATGAGGTGTCGGTGTCGATGTTGTGTTGAGTTTTCTTGCCACAACTTGATGTCGAGAACGCAACCAGCATCAATATAGCGATTGAACGGCTATTCATAGGTTACTCCTGCGACGAACCCACGCTGACGCAGTAGGTCGTATTTAACAGGATTGTAGTCCGGGCTGTTCGGGTTTTCGTAATACTTCACCCACGCCGCATCGCGGAATTGTTCCCATGACGGTCCGGTGTGATATTTCGTGGTGGGCCACATCACCGTGACAGGGCCATTGGTCCATGCAATCGTTCTTGGAAACTTCGTCGGCAGTTCCACGCACGTCCAGCCTTTTTCGCCGGTGGTGGTCACCGGTGCGCAGTTGGTGTGGAGACCTCGGTCGGTTTGCAGAGATGTTTCCCACAGGTCGTTGATCTCGCTCACTTCAAATCGCAGGTCTTCATTTTCCGCCGCCCAGATGCCCCAGTAGAAGCGGATCCAGTCGCGGGTCGAACCGAGCCGCGTGAAATCGGATGGAGGCGGACAGAGCAGGGCGGTCCAGCGGGTGCTTTCAGAAGGGGAGAGTGATGTTGGAACCGTTGGATCTACTATATTTGAACTCGCATACCATTCAGCACCCATAGGATAGGGCTCATAATACGAGCCCATCATTTCTGAATGGACTTCTGCAGTTGATCGGCTTCGATAGATATAGACTGCATGAGTCAGGAATTCGGCAAACCCTTCACTGGCAGCGTCGCCGGTCCATTCCCTGGAATGGAGGCGGTAGTCTCCACCACCACGACAGACATCTCTGCGCGAGATGGCCGCCTTTTCATCCGCCAGATAGTCTCCACGCATTCTGGCAGCGTTCAATGTGTTGATACTGTGGCCAATCTCATGAATCAGTGTTCCCTTTCCGGTGACATGATTCAGACAGATCCGGGCAATTTTGTGACCGGTTTCTTCATCGAAAATAATGTCCTTTTTGCAATAACTCGGACCATCCAAATCACAGAGGTTTCCATTTCCGGCAGCCACATGAATCGACGTATTTGCGGGCCAGTCCAGGGTGTTTGCGAATTTCGCAAATGCGTGAATCACCGGCATCAGTCGGTAGATGTCGTTGTCAGCGATGGTAATTGTCTGGGTTTCGGGGGTGTCGTCCGAATTTCCGATTTTCCAGGTATAGGGATCAGACGCAATATACGATCTTTCATCCGATTCCTGACCCCATGTTGTTGAATTGATCCGCAGCAGCCGGATGTTTCGATTCTGAGAGCGATGGTAGGCCATGGGAATGGTCACCCGGAGGTACCGATTGGGAACCGTGAACACTTCCGTGCAACCATTTTCGTCGAGGGTCCATGTCTGGGTCAGTTCAGTGACGAACTTGCCGGTGACCGCATCCTGTCGCAGTGTCTCCGCGATGATGTCCAGACCATCGATGGTCCAGAGATTGGGTCCTTCCGGTGAACTGACCAGACGATCTTCGCCATATCCGGTCCCTGTCCATTCCGCCCGCCATTTGACGCAGATCGGAATAATTTTCGCTGACGCGACGTTGCAGAACAGCAGCACGCCAACCAGACAGCAGATATTGATGAATGTTGTTTTCATTGTGCCGCTCCTCTCATTCAATCTCGACCGGTGGTGGTTCCGCCGAATCAGTATCGCCATTGTTTACTTCCACATCTTCGATGTTTCCTCCGATAGAAATCAGCAGGATTCCCGGATCGTCGGGAACCGGCATTGACACACCATTGCCCGGCAATTGATACAGACCGCCATGGTAGATGTCGTGGAAAACCTCCTCATCGAAATGGGAGATGGTTCCGGTGCCGTCGTGCCGGTAGTAGCGGGTATCGGAAATGTGCCTGACAATAGCATTTTCCGGTGGACCCGCGTCCACGATTTGCGTGACGCGGATGCGGGCCATGTTCACCATCCGTTCGTCTGCAAGGGGCAGCGAAGCCGCCGGTACGGAGAACACGGCAGACGCACCCGGAGACAGCTGGGTGTTCGCAACGGAAATGGTTGTCTGATTGGCGAAGGCGTCCGTGACGACGAGTTCGGCTCGAATCTGCGCGTTGTAAGAAACTCGATTGATGATGACACCATCCAGACTGCTTTGTCCGGTCATGATGCCGCTGTCCTCGTTCTGAAAATGGGTTTCAAAAAAGACCGGCGTCGGATCTGGTGCAATATATCCTTCCGGCAACAGGGACGGGCAGGTGACATTGCACGCCCCGTTCTCATCGCAGAACTGCAGCTGGTCGATCCAGAAGACGGCGTCACTCTGGGTGGCCGAGATGGACAGGACGACGGAGACGGGGGCACCGGCGAGGAGGAGTTCCGCATAATCCTGTGGAATGGCGGTCTCCAGGGTTTCAAAGGTTTCGGTGTACGGGTCCGACGGGTCATAGATAAAGGTGCCCGCGTACGCGTATTCTTCATCCTGCGGTCCCATGAGATAGAGGGAAATCTCGCCGCCCCAGGTGGCATAGGGCGCGGCGTTGGAGAGCACGTCGAGCTTTGCCGTGACCGTTGTGGCGTCTTCTGAAAACGGCATGGTCACGTCCATCTGGGCTTCCAGATCGATGTACGGATCGCTGTAGAGCGCCACTTCCAGCGACATTTCGCCGTCGGAGACGTCGGTGGACACCAGCGCGACCTCGGAGTTCTCGCCGCCGGAAAT
>JAKQNG010000065.1 GCA_029565915.1 Deltaproteobacteria bacterium | reverse complement strand
GCCGTCACTCCCGGTACCGGACGCGTCGTCGCTGCAGCCCACTGCAAAAACGGCCAGCAGCAGTGCGATGAAAAGGGTCGATGTGTTGTTCATGGGTATGTCCTCTCTTCGAAAAAGTTTCTGTGTTCTATTCCAGCACAATCGTGTCGATGCAGCAACCGGTGATGCAGTACTGTCCCTGCTGGCAAGGGAGATCGCCGTCCAGTCCGCAGGGCTGGATGCCCACCGCGCAGCGCAGGTTCTCCGTGTCCGTGTCGTCGTTGGTGGTGTCGCTGTCCGTGTCCCAGGTGGAGCTGCAGTCCTCGGGCAGTTCGGTCTTGCCGAGGCATATTTCGCAGCGGCCGCAGCCGTTCAGGCATCCGGGAACCGGGGTGCAGGGGCTGCAGCTGCCGATGTCGTCCTTGTTGCAACCCGGGGACCCGAGAAAGCGCCACTCTTCGGTGCCGTTCAGCTGGCAGCAGCCGAAGCAGTCGCAGCCGTTGGGCGTGAGGGGCAGGCAGAACCCAAGGCAGGTAGTGGCCTGGGCGTTGAACCAGTCCTCGCAGTCACAGCTCGGGCAGCCCTCCGCCGTTTCGGTGTCGTCATCGTAGCTGCATTCGGCCACTTCGAGGGGGTCAAGCACGTCGCACCGGTGATCCCATTCACAGGTGTCGTTGCCACTGCCGCCGTCCTGATCGTAGTAGCAGTCCAGTTTGCAGGCCGCATTGTTGCCGCCGGGGATATTCATGTTGAACCCGGTTTCGCTGTTGTGGCAGGGGCCGAGACAGTCCGGGTCCGCCGCGTCCACCAGATCGTCCGAGTCGTTGTCCAGGCAGTCGGCGCACTGGTACACGTGGGACTGGCAGTAGACAATGCCCTCGCTGTCGGAAAAGACGCCGTCCGAATCCCGGTCTCCACAGGCGGCGCCGGACCAGATGCCGTTCAGGGTGGTGTCCGTGTCCGTATCCGCGTCGCCGTCCGTATCACCGTCGGTGTCGCTGTCGCCGTCCGTATCACCGTCGGTGTCGCCATCACTGTCCCCGTCGCTGTCCGCGTCACTGTCCGCTGAGGACGCATCGTCGGAACAACCCGCGGCCGCAGCCAGGGCCAGCAGACCCGCAACGATCAGATATGGAAATGATTTCATTGAAACTCTCCTCCCGTAATCGGATTTCCCCGTGGTATTGTTTACAACAGGGCTGTACATAAGAACGTCCCCGCAACGGAGCAATCGGGAGGGAAAAAAGTAGTGTTTCGACATGGAGCCAGCACCGTTCCCCTCACAGTGCTGTTTTTCAACCTGCTGATGGCCTGTTCCCCGGAAACCGGTGACATGGATGGGGACACAGACTCGGATTCCGGAACCGATACCAGTCTGGAAACGGATTCTGACCCGGAAACCGACACCGGTTCTGTGCCGTTGTCCTGTCCCTGGGAAGGCATGATCGAAATTCTGCCCCTCGGGGATTCCATCACGCAAGGGGACGCGGAACACTTCACATATCGATATCCCCTGTGGCAGATGTTGCTCGAGAGAGCTTGTGCATTCGACTTCGTGGGCTCCATGAACACCAATCGATATGACAGCGTGCCGGATTGGCCTGATTTCCAGGGTCAACCATTCGACCCGGATCATGAAGGTCACTGGGGCTGGACGACCAGAGAACTGGTGGACGGATTGCCCGATTGGCTCCCGCTGTATTCATTTGACGTGGTGCTCCTGCATGCCGGTACCAACGATATTTTCCTGGAGGAAACCCTGGAAAATGCGACAGCCAACGTGGAACAGATGGTCGATATTCTCCGCCAGTCCAATCCCGACGCGGTAATCCTGCTCGCGCAGATCATTCCCACCGGATATGCAACGGAGAACGAGCGCATCGTACCGTTCAACGGGATGCTGGAAGAACTGGCGGACGAACTGGACGACGAGGACTCGCCGGTGATTGTCGTTGACATGTACAACGCACTTGATCCGGAAATCCATCTCTGGGACGGCCTGCATCCCAATGAGGAGGGAGAAACCATCATGGCGGAAGAATGGCTGCGGGGACTGGCAGAATGGCAATCCCCGGAGGCGGATGAGTAATTTACGGCGGTTGTTTGTGGCTTACAGATCCCGCAGGATGATGGGGTTGGCTTTTGCCTGAAAGAGCCGTTCGTTGTGGGTGGAGACGCCGGCTTCCTGGAGCTGTTTCATCTGCGGGTGGGACGCCATCCATTCTTCGATGGCCTGTCGCTGTTCCAGCAGCACGCGGTCAATGTTGTCCGGGGTCAGAATGATGCCGAAATCGTCCGTGGCTTTTCCGCTGTCCATGATCTGTGTCATCCGCACGCCGATGGGCGGCAGAAAGTGGGACGGATCGATGAAGTTGTCGCGCACGCGGGTGACGGAGTTCACGTAATTGAAATCCCGGACGGGTCCGACGGTCACCAGCCTTTTCTTGAAGCGTTCGAACTCATCCCATTTTCCGGTCAGGTAGATGGTGGTCAGGAAGTCGCAGTGGATGGGGTTGATGTACAGGTACAGGGTTGCATCGGTTTCCTGTGCTCTGGATATCATCTGTTGGAACATGCGCCAGTTTCCTTTGGAGAAGCGGTAGTTCTGATAAGTGCCCTGCATGAATTTCCAGAGTACGCGCTTGTATTCCCGCAGATTGTAGTGCCGCTTGTTTCCCCGGGTGTTCCAGCCACGCATGAAGAGTTCATCGTTTCGACGTGAGGCCTTGTTTTCTTCAATCGTTTCCATGGAGCGACGGAGCACATCAAACGACAGGACAGTGTCGATGGCATTGCTCGCAGCAGACGTAAGTGGAGACCATTTCACCATATTCAGGCGTCGCTGTGAAAAGCCGCTCTGCAGCTTGTTCAGATAGCTGGAGAACTGCAGCATATCAATGCCGATGGCGATGACTTCCGGTTCGTGGGTATCCATTGCCGAGTGGAAAAAATACGCTTCTTCCGGAATGTGGGCGGCGTTGATTCCGTAATTGAAAACCTTGTCATCCGGGACACCGGGCCACTGGGGCGGCATGATATAATTGACCCGGGATGAACCGAAAAAGACCACCCTGGGCGCCATGTTCCGATATTGATAGGGCTTGAACAGTCGCTCCGTATCCTTCTGAAAGGGCTTGTAGTGATTGAATCCCACCGTCAGGGGAGCTCCCCATGTGCCGAACGGGTCGACGGCGATCTGGAAGGCGAACACAGGCGCCAGAAGAATGATGACCGACACGGCAAAAACGATCAGATATCTGTTCGACCAGCGGATGCGCTCCAAAGGACCCCTCCTGTCAGAACTGAAAATACAGAAACTCCGAAACCCGTGACATGCCCATGATCGAAATGCACAGCAGGAATGCCGAAAACACCGCGCTGAAAATCGGATGTTTCTGCAGGTGCTCCCTCCCGATTTTCCAAGCGGGAGGGAACGCGATGCAGATGGCCAGGGCAGCGAGAACAATGAGAATCCTGTCGTTGAATGGAAGCGCCGGTATGAAATGATTGGTCTCCACATATCCGATGGAAGCGGACATTTTTTCGACTCCGTTCAAACCCAGCATGCCCCGCAGAACGCCGAGGGCTCCTTCAAATGAGGTCGCGCGGAAGAATACCCATGCGACGACAACCGCAGGAAAGGTCATCAGCCACGCAAAAACGGCGGGCAGCTTCCACCCGGTCTTTTTTGTGAAATATCGCCAGAGGTGGTTGATGCACAGGTAGACGCCATGCAGGGCCCCCCAGAACACAAATGTCCATGCGGCGCCGTGCCATAGCCCTCCGAGCAGCATGGTCGTCATCAGATTGACGTACCTGCGCACCTTTCCCCGGCGGTTCCCTCCCAGGGGAATATACAGATACTGTTTGAGGAAAACCGACAGCGTCATGTGCCAGCGCTGCCAGAAATCAATGACCGATGTGGCGCGATAAGGGGAATTGAAGTTCAACGGAAGGCGGATATTGAACAGATGGCCGAGCCCCAGCGCCATCTCGGAATAGCCACTGAAATCAAAATAGATCTGCATCGTGTAGGACAGGGCACCGAGCCATGACATGAAGAGTCCCGGGGCGGACATTCGATCAAATACGGTATGGACCCACGGAGACATGGTGTCTGCAATGATGACCTTCTTGAAGAGACCCATGGAGAGAAGCATCAGCCCCATGGCAATCTGCTCCCCGTTCAGTCGAAACGTTTCGTCCCGCTTGAACTGGGGAATCACGTCGCCGTGATGAATGATGGGACCGGCGATGAGCTGGGGGAAGAACGTCACGAACAGCGCGTAGCGCAGAAAGCTGTGTTCGCTGGTTTCACCGCGGTGACAATCGATCAGATACGCGATCTGCTGGAATGTGAAAAACGAAATTCCCAGTGGCAGTATGATCTGCGGCACCGTCAGACCCGCGCCGGACAACGAGTTAACCGTTGTTAAAAAGAAGCCCGCATATTTGAAGTAGGCGATACTGCTCAGATTCAGGCCGATGCCGACAGAAAGAATCCATCGACGGGGCGAACGGCTCAAGGTGCGTCCAATGTAAAAGTTGATGATGACGGAGGCCAGAATGAGCAGCACCAGCGGTGGGTTCCAGTACGAATAGAATACCAGAGACGCGATGACCAGCAGGCCCAGTGCCGCGCGGGATGCCCGGAAGCGACAGAGGAATTGAAAAAGGACCCATGTCAACGGCAGGAAGACAAACAGAAAAATATGTGAATTGAACAGCATGAGAGGTTCCTAGGAATTGCGTTTCCGTTTTCGACGGACCAGGAACAGGACACCTGCGATGAGGCCGATGAGAGGGATCGCCAGAAACCACACAAACGTGGGGATCTGCAGCCCTTCTGACGCCATCGCCCGGTCGAACTCTTCCTGATTGAATTGTTTACTGCCCGGCAACAGTCCGGGCCAGGAGACACCGGAAGGTCCTCTGGGAATGCCATCCGTCGTAATCAGAATTTCACCGATATGAACGAAATTGTCTTTTCTGCTGGCGGCTTCGATCAGCGGGACAGGTGAATACGGGCGACCGCTTTCTGGTTGGAACGCTGATATGCCGTAATACAGGTCGTACTGTCCCGGTTCTGGTTCGTTGGGCCGCACCAGTGTCCGATCAATGAATAACTGACCGGATTTCCAGAGGTTGGAATCCCATCCGGCGTCGGCAAAAGGATGGACGTATAAAAATTCCTTTCCGGTGTCCCGATTGACCGCTCGGATGATTCCCACCCAGGCGCCCTGGAGTCGACCGGGAGTCTCCAGCAGGACCTGCGCGACAAATGCACTGCCCGGCCATACGGCTTCCGAGCTGGTGGCGCCGAGCACTCTGACCTGATTGGCAAATCGAGCCGGTGGAAACCCGTTGGCCCATTCCGGAGGTGTATCGACCACCACGTTCGTAGGGCGATTGCGATACCTGTCCGGAACCGGTGAGGTGGCGCCGGCCACAACTACATGTGCGGGTGGCGTGATGTCAGCTGGATCAGGAGTCTGTCTGTTAAAACGGAGTTGAAGAGCGTCCCCTTCCTCCTGCAAGGACAGGCCCTCCTGCAATTCACCGGTCAGCCGCCGGATCAGATCGTGAATGATTTTTACGTCGGACTGTCGTGCCAGCACGGTCCGGTTGGTCAACAGGCGGACAGGATGGATGCGCAGCGCCGTAAACCCCTTCCGGGTAAACTCCAGAACAAATGCCGCTGAATATCGCATCCGATGCTGCGCAACGCGATCAAAAAGAAAGCTGCCCATGTCGTAGATAACGGGATGGCCGCGGTAGATTTCAACGCCATGGATGTGATGAGACGAATGCCCCAGTATGGCATCGACCCCCTGATCGATAATCCAGTGAGCGAGTTCGACACGACGGGGGGGTGGCATTGTCGGTCCAGTTCGGTCCCCAGTGAGGTGTAAATACCACCAGGTGTGCATGTTTGCGCGCTTCCGCGATGACTGGTGCAAGGGCCTTCTTTATGCGGGCAGTACCTTCGGCAAAGAAATTGCCCGGTCTGTCAGCGCCGGCGCTGAACAGAGGAAAGTGATTCTCCATTCCGATAAAGGCAACAACGACGTCATCGACTTGAACATATGCCGGCCGGGCCGATTCCTGAAAATTCTTTCCCGCGCCCGCTGCGGCAATGCCGCAGGATGCAAGAATGTCCAGTTGTTCGATAATGGCATCGCTGCCGTAGTCCATGCTGTGGTTGTTGGCGACCGCGACAACGTCAAACCCGGCATTCACCAGCACATCAAGCATTTCGGGCCGACCGCGATAGAGATGAGGACGACGCTCTCCCTTGTCGTTGAAATAACCGGACGTGGCCACGGCACACTCCAGATTGGTCAGGGCGATGTCCGCGCTTTTTGATAAATGATGGGTTTCCTCCAACGGCCAGTCCGGCCCTCTGGTGTATACCGAATGAGGTACCCATCGCCCCAGGTTCGTGTCTCCTGACGCAAACAGCGTAAACACTTTTTCTTTTTGTCTGGATTCAGCCGCTGTCGAAGTTGTTGCAGCGAGGCATAATGCCAGATGGAGAACCACAATCAGTCCGGTCCTGTATACGTGCATACCCGTTATCGCTTTCCGAGGGCCACGCCGTAGACGTCCCGGTAGGTGTCCGCGTAGACGAACTTCATGCCCTTGATGGTGTGCCGCGGAATTTCCTGCACGTCTTTTTCGTTGCGCGCGGGCAGGATGACGGTCTGCACGCCGGCGGCCCGGGCCGCCAGCACTTTTTCGCGGATGCCGCCCACGGGCAGCACGTCACCGGACAGGGTCATCTCGCCGGTCATGGCGATGCGCCCCGCAGGTTTGATACCGCTTTTGCCCGAAAGCAGGGAGATGAGCGCGCTGGTGATGGTCACGCCCGCCGACGGTCCGTCCTTGGGCACCGCGCCGGCGGGAAAGTGAACGTGGAGATCTTCCTTTTCAAATACCTCCGGCGCCACGTCGTAAATCCGGTGGTTCGCCCGAATGTACGAGGCGGCAATTTCCACCGACTCCTTCATCACATCGCCGAGGTGTCCGGTGACCTTGAAGCGGCCCTTGCCGGGCATCCGGGTGGTTTCGATGCGCAGGATGTCACCGCCCACCGGCGTCCAGGCGAGGCCGACGGAGGTCCCCACCTTGGGATGGGTGAGGGATTCCTTCACCACCCGGCGGGGCCCCAGGTAATCGGGGAGGGACTGTCTGGTAATGGTGACCGACTTCACACCCCGTCCGGACGCAACCTTCGCGGCGACCTTGCGACACACCCTGCCCACGCAGCGCTCCAGATTCCGCACCCCTGCTTCGGCGGTCCAGCCGTCGATGATGTGGCTGACGGCGCCGGCGCCGAATCGAAGCTGGCTGGCGCGCAGGCCGTTTTCGCCCAGCTGGCGGGGCACCAGATGACGCTCGGCAATGGCAATTTTTTCGTCAGCGATGTAGCCGGGAATATCAATGACCTCCATGCGATCGAGGAGGGGCGGCGGGATGTCTGCCTTTACATTCGCCGTGCAGATGAACATCACCTTTGACAGATCGAACGGGATGTCCAGGTAGTGGTCGAGAAACGAGTTGTTCTGCGCCGGGTCCAGCACCTCCAGCATGGCGCTCGATGGATCGCCGCTGACCGGATGGCTGCCCAGCTTGTCGATTTCGTCGAGCATGAAGATGGGATTGCAGACCTCGACGGATTTGAGTCCCTGCAGGATTTTACCGGGCATGGCGCCGATGTAGGTACGGCGATGCCCTTTGATTTCGGCCTCGTCGCGCATACCGCCCAGGCTGAACCGGAAGAACTTCCGTCCCAGACAGCGGGCGATGGACTGGCCGAGGCTGGTCTTGCCCACACCGGGCGGGCCCGCGAAGCACAGCAGCGCGCCGCGGCGCTCGGGCTTGAGCTTCTTCACGGCCAGAAATTCGATGATGCGCTCCTTCACCTCGGTGAGTCCGTAGTGATCCGCGTCGAGGATCCGCCGGGCGGCGGCGAGATCGCCCGAGTCCCTTGTGGCCTTTGTCCAGGGCAGCGAGATGATCCAGTCGAGATAGGTGTGAATGACATTGTATTCGGGCGATTCCGGGTTCAACACCTCCAGTCGCTTCAGTTCACGGCGCGCCCGTTTCGCCGCCTCTTCGGGAATCCCTTCCTTTTCGATTTTTTCTTCGAGCTCCCGCGTGAGCAGTTCCTTCTGATCCACTTCTTCGCCCAGCTCCTTGCGGATGGCCTTGATCTGTTCGCGCAGGTAGTATTCCCGCTGGGTCTTTTCCACCCGTTCGCGGATCTCGTCGCGAATGCGGCCCGCGAGCCGCGCCAGTTCCAGCTCCCGGGTGAGGGCTTCGGTCACCTTGCCGAGCCGGTCGTCCACCAGGGTGGTCTTCAGCAGGGCGAGGCGATCCTCCCTTGGAATGTCGATGTGGGCGGCGACGAAATCGGTCAACTGGGCGGGGCCTTCGAGGTTGGCCGCCGCCATGGAGAAGCCGTCGGGCAGCCCCGGGATTTCCCGGAACAGCTCCTGCAGGCTCATGCGGGCCGCCCGCCACATGGCTTTGTTCAGGGTGGTGTCGTTGTAGATGTCCGGCGGATAGTCCACCCGGGCAATGAGAAACGGCTTTTCGCGGATGTATCCGGTGACGCGCAGGCGGGTCAGGCATTCCACGACCACGGACTTGTTGCCGTCCGGCAGGTTCAGCATTTTAAGGGCGCGGCCGAGGACGCCGGACGTGCACAACTGGGCGGCCGCAGGTGTGGGCGCCTCTTCCTCGTCCCGCGTGGCAGGGATGAGAAATGGCACCAGCGCGATGAAAGGGCCCTGGGTCATGGCAAATTCCACGGCGTTCTGGCTGCTTGACGAATCGAGGATGAGCGGAATGGTCATGCCGGGAAAGAGGACGTTTTCCGGCAGGGGCAGGACGATGAGGGTGGCGGGTCGGTCCGGCGCCCTGCGGGCATCCGCCGAAGGGGAAGAAGGAGCGTCGTTCAGAGTGACGGGCTGACCCTGTTCGTCCACGAGGATCGTTCGGTTGTCGGTGTCGGTCATGTCAGCATCTCCCTCCGGCATTCACAAGGATGAATGAATCGTACCGTATCGCGCTGTAATTGTGATCGTTTTTATCGGAAGGCAAGGAAGAAAAGCCGGGCCTACACGCGGTAGGACATGACCAGCGCATCCGTGATGAGGCGCCACCCGTCCGCCGCGATGAACAGGAGGAGCTTCAGGGGCAGCGCGACGACGGCAGCGGGCAGGTTCATCAATCCCGCAGCCAGCAGCACGTGGGCCACCAGGAGGTCGATGAGCACGAAGGGCAGCAGGACCAGGAATCCGACGGTCACGGCTTCGACGAATTCCGATGAGGCGAAGGCCATCAGCAGCACCCGGGCGCCGGCGGGTTGCTTTGCGTCTTCCCGGGCGAGTTTCTGGTAGTGGTTGATTTCTTCGCGGGTGGTATTCGCCCGCAGGAAATCGAGCAGCGGCGGCGACGCGGCGTCGTATACGGCAAGGGCATCGGCGAACATGCGGCGATCATCCCCTTTTTCTGCGTCGGATGCCGCGGGCACGGTGGTCCGTTCCATGATGTCCTGTGCCACGGGCGCCATGACGAAAAACGTGATAACCACCGCGAGGACGGTGACCACCGAGGCGGGGGGCACGCCGGGG
>JAKQNG010000048.1 GCA_029565915.1 Deltaproteobacteria bacterium | reverse complement strand
CGTCCCACGCGCTCATCGGCGGCCTGCTGGGTGCCTCGACCACCTGGGCGATGAGCCTCCATATCGTGAAGTGGGACGGCGTCCTCCACAAGGTCATCATTCCGCTGGTCACATCACCGGTCATCGGCCTTCTGCTGGGTTTCATGCTCATGAAGTTCCTGTTCCTGGTCCTGACATGGGCGTCACCTCATTTTGTGAATCGCTGGTTTTTCAAGCTGCAGATTGTTTCTGCCGGTTTCATGGCCTGGTCCCATGGAATGAACGACGCTCAGAAGTCCATGGGAATCATCACGCTCGCGCTCATTTCTGCCGGGTTTCTACCCGTGAATGCCAATGTGCCCACCTGGGTGATGCTCCTGTGTGCGCTCGCCATGGCAGGAGGGACAGCCTGTGGCGGCTGGCGGATTATCAAGACGATGGGCATGAACATGTTCCGGTTGAAACCCATCAACGGATTTGCCGCCGATACCTCCGGTGCCGCGGTGATTGCCACTGCATCCATGCTCGGAGCACCCGTAAGCACCACCCATGTCATTTCGTCCGCCATTATGGGCGTTGGAGCGGCAAAACGGGTTTCCGCCGTGCGCTGGATGGTGGCCCGTCGCATCCTCATGGCCTGGGTGATTACCCTTCCGGCGTCTGCCATTGTCGGCGCCTCGGCCCTGCTGCTCATTGAGCAGTTCCGGCAGATCATGAATATGTAGAAGAGGAGGGGAAGGGTTCAGGCAGCGTCGGCGGCAGCGCGGCGTTCCTTGAGATCCTTTTCCACCGTCGCCATCAGCTTTTCATCGAGGGGATAGAAGACCATCAGGCCGGCGGAGATGAAGCATCCCACCGCGGGCACCCAGCTCATGAGCACGAGGATCATGTTGATGGTTTCCGGCGCCTGAAGGGTGTTGGGCGTGAAGTTCGCCAGGGCGAGAAGGGCACCGGCGACAGCGCCGCCCACGGCCCAGCCCACCTTCTGCATGAGGGAGGCAGCGGAGAAGAAGAGGCCCGTGGCGCGGATGCCCGTCTTCCACTCGGAGTGGTCGGCGGTATCGGCATACATGGCCCACACGATGGGGGACATGGGGCCGGAGAGGAGGCCGCCCAGCAGGGTCAGCAGGAACATGACGGCGAACTGGTCCTTTGCCAGGAAGAAGAACGCGATGTAGGTGGGAATCTGCAGCAGCACCGTGAAGATATACAGCTTCTTCTTGCTGCCGGCGATGCGGGTGCCCAGCGGCACCAGCAGGGTGCCGACCAGATTGGTGATGGTGCCCGCGAGGATGAACGGACCTGCGAAGTCGGTGTTGCCCACGTAGTACTTGAAATAATACATGATGGCGCCGCCCCGGATGCAGACCTGCATGAGGGTGAACAGGCTCATGATGGAGACAATGACCCAGGCCTTGCTGGACAGCACGTTCTTCAGGTCTTTTCCGATGTTCGTGTGCTGGTCCTTCGGCGGTGCCACCCGTTCCTTTGTGACAAAGAACGTGAGGACAAAGAGGGACAGGGCGATCAGCGCATAGACCCCGAAGGTGAACATGAAGCCTTCCTGCTGGTTGATGATGGAGACCCTGTAGTCGCCCTCCCAGCGGACGCTCTTGTTGCCCGGCTCCCAGTTTTCTTTGGGAACGCCGTTTTCGTCGTTGCGGTCATGGGTGGCGAACAGGGCGCGCAGGTCGATCTCCTTTTTTCCGAATCCCTTTGTGAGATAGAAGTTGCCGTCCTGGAAATCCGCGTCCGCCTTTTCCGCGGGGCTCTTGTCCTTGTCGGCCTTTGGAACTCTGATTTCCGCCAGTTTTTCGGGGGTGTTCACCCAGACGTTGAATTTGTCTTCCAACCGGTTTTTCTCGGGCATCATGCCGCTGGAGATGAACAGGTTGTCCATGGTTTTCAGCCAGGCGGGCTTGCCGGTTTCGTCGGGGGGATTCGCGGCGAAATCGACTTTGATCTGCACCGTTCCGGAATTCTGTTCTTCGATGACGAGGCGGTGGTTTTCGTTGGACGCGATCTGCACCACTTCGACGGATTCATCACCGAACATGCCCACCAGCGGAATGGTGAACAGGGACACGAAGATGCCGCCCGCGAAGGCCGCAGCAAAGCGGATGGTGGCGATTTTCGTGCGGTCCTTCACGCTCGGCGTCAGCACGCCCATGAGGGCCGAGTAGGGCAGGTTGATGGCCGAGTAGGTGATCATGAACAGGGTGTGGGTGGCATAGGCCCAGACCAGCTTGCCCCCCATGCTCAGATCGGGCGTGGTGAACGACAGGAGCCCCAGCAGGGCAAAGGGAACCGCCATGAACAGCAGGAAGGGCCGGTATTTGCCCCAGCGGGTGCTGGTGCGGTCCGCCACGATGCCCATGACCGGATCGAACACGAAGTCGAGGGCGTGGGTGATGCCGAGCATGACCGAGGCGGCGGCCACGGTGATGCCGAACACATCCGTGTAGAAGAACATCCCGAAATAGATGATGCTCATCCAGAAGAGGTTGGAGGCGAAGTCGCCGAAGCTGTAGCCGATTTTTTCCCGCATCTTCAGCGGCGCCACCTGGTTGGTGTCAGTGTTGTTGTCGGTCATCTGTTACACTCCCGTCTGTTTGAAAAACCGCGTTGAATATGGATTCCGGGCGAAGTTGTAACCTTAGTGCCATTCATTGAACACCGTTTTGTGAGTTTAAAACCGGAAAGCGATTTAAATTCCGAAATCGTCGGGCGGGTTGGAAATCCGTTCCTTGATCCACGCGCCCGCTTCTTTCAGGCGCCCGTCGCGGAAGTCGCCGCTGTCGCAGGTGCCCTCCTGCCAGACGGCGCCGGAGCGGAAGTCGTCCGAGTAGTTCCAGTTGGTCCAGCTGATGCGGTGTTCGGCGAGGAAGTCGAGCCAGGCTCCCGTGGAAACGAAATCGTTGGGACCGTCGCCGTCCCATTCCTGGGAACCGAATTCGGTGACGAATACGGGAATGCCCGCGGCCAGGGCGTCCCGGACATTGTCCGCGGCGGTGTAGTCCCATTGGCCGCCTGCTTCGAACTGGTCGTCCGCCGCGTAGAAGTGCATGGAGTAGAGCACGTTTTCAAACGGCAGCGGGTTACCGGCCACCGCATCGGGTTCGTGGGCCCATTCCGGCGTGCCCACCACGATGACCGAGTCGGGATCGTTTTCGCGGATGATGGGGATGATTTCCATGGCGTAGTTGTAGATATCACTCCATTCCACGCCGTTGGGTTCGTTGCAGATATCGTACAGGACATGGCCCTTTGCACCGTGGGTGGCGGACATGTGGGCAAAATAGGTTTTTGCCATCTCCAGGTTGGCGTTGGGGTCGCCGGGATCGAGCTGGTGCCAGTCGATGAGCGCGTACAGGCCGAGGGAATACAGATCGTCCACGTAACGGTCCACCAGGGCGGTGAAGTAGGCGGGGTCTTCCTCGTAGCCCCCTTCCTGCACGTAAAGGGAGAGGCGCAGGATGTCCGCGCCCCAGTCGTTGGCCAGCACGGCGAGGGATTGGTTGGTGACGCACTCTTCGAACCACTGCAGGCCGTGGGTGCTCATGCCCCGCAGCTGGATGGGGTAGTCCTGTGCGTTGTGCAGCTCGGTGCCGGTGACGTGCAGCAGACCGTTGATGCCGAAGGGCGTGCCCGGGTCCGGGTCCCCGTCGGCGTCGCTGTCGCTGTCGGTATCCGTGTCGGCATCGGTATCGCTGTCGGTATCGGCATCGGTATCGGCGTCCGCACTGCTGTCCGAATCGTCGGTTTCGTCGGGCGCAGCGGCGCAGGAGAGCAGAAGAACGGTACACAGGAGGGCGAATGCCCGGCGGGGTCGATGGGTCATGGATGGGCTCCTTTTTTATTGTCATTCGCCGGAGGGTCCAGATTCCGCCCGGCGGATTTTCTTTACAGTGGCGCGGCGCACCCCGTTCGGCTCAGGAGGAAAGCAGGTTGGACGGCCTGAATCGGACGGACTCCGGCACGGCGTTTTTTCGGGACACGTTGACCGATTTTACTACGTTCTAACGGACAGACTTAAATGATTGCTGCAGATCCTTTGATTCTTTTTTCGATCACTCGAATCTGGCCCCGTCAGGGCACCCCATCCGACTGAGTGCAGGGGAACTGCGGCAATCCAACCATCCCGCGCTGGCTGATTTTCTCTGGAAGGGCGGCTATCCCGAGCTCTGGGCGGTCGATGATCTGAACAGTGCTGACTTTCATAAGAGTTATCTGCGCACATACATTGAGCGGGATCTCAAGCAGATCATCCGGGAAATCCGGAATCATTAACGAATTTGAAAATCAGCGGATGTCGGCGTCGACGGTGGTGCGGATGACTTCGTCGAAACAGGTGACGCCGCCGGCGAGTTTGCGGATGGCCGCTTCCCGCAGGGTCAGGGTGCCGTCTGCCCGGGCGGCCCGGAGGATGGCCGCCGCATCGGCCTGTTCGAGGATGAGTTCCCGGATGGTGTCGTTCACCCGCAGCAGCTCGAAGATCCCCGTGCGGCCGAAGAGGCCCGTGTTGCGGCAGTGGACGCAGCCCGTTCCTTCCCACACGTGGAGGGCGTCCTCGTTGGCCGCGTCCAGATCGATCCCCAGCAGCTCCAGCTGGGCCGGCGTGAGGGTGGTTTCCGTGCGGCATTTCGGGCAGACGCTGCGCACGAGCCGCTGGGCCGCCACTCCCACCAGGGTGGAGGCCACCAGAAACGGATTGGCACCCAGCTCCAGCAACCTTGTCACGCTGCTGGCGCTGTCGTTGGTGTGGAGCGTGGAGATGACGAGATGCCCCGTGAGGGCCGCCTGGATGGCCTGCTCGCAGGTTTCCGTGTCGCGGATTTCGCCGATCATGATGATGTCCGGGTCCTGTCGCAGCACATGGCGCAGGGCGTGGGCAAAGGTGACGCCGATTTTTGGCTGGATGGCGATCTGGTTGAATTCCTCGATGACCATTTCGATGGGGTCTTCGATGCTGACCACGTTCACGGCGGGGCTGGAGAGGTGGCGCAGCACGGAATACAGCGTGGTGGTCTTTCCCGATCCCGTGGGGCCGGTGACGAGGATGAGGCCGTTGGGCCGCTCGACGAATTCCATGAACCGGGCGTGTTCGTCCGGATCGAAGCCCAGATCGGCGGTGCTCTGAATGAGCACGGTGGGGTCGAAGATGCGGATGACCACCTTTTCGCCGTAGGCCACGGGAATGGTGGACACGCGCATCTCCACCTCCGCGTCCTCCTTCTGCGTCTTGAATCGGCCGTCCTGAGGACGTCGCTTTTCGGCCAGATCCAGCCGGGACATGGTTTTGATGCGGGAGACGACCGCCGCGTGGACGGGTTTGGGAATCCGGTAGATGTCGTGGAGCACGCCGTCGATGCGCATCCGCACCTGGCTGTGGTTGCGCTTGGGTTCGATGTGGATGTCCGAGGCCCGCTGGTCGAACGAATAGTGGAGCAGGTAGTCCACCGCGTTGACCACGTGCTGGTCGTTGCTTTCCATTTCGTCGACTTTTGACAGCTGGAAGAGCTGCTCCAGGTTGCCGATGTCCACCGTGGGCGCCATTTCTTTTGCGGCCGCAGCGACGGATTTCTTGAACCCGTACACTTCGGTGATGTGGCGCTGGATGTCCGTGCGGGACGACAGGACCGGCTGGATGTCCATCCGGGTGAGGATCCGCAGCTCTTCGAACAGCTGGGAGTCGTGGGGATCGGGCACGGCCACGGTCAGGCGGTTGTTTTCGCAGGACAGGGCCAGCACGCTGGTGCGCCGGGCAAAGGGCAGCGACAGGGTGCGCGTGATGAGCCCCGCGTCCAGTTTCAGCGGGTCGATTTTCACGTATTCGACACCGGCGGCAGCGGCCAGGGCTTTGAGGATGGTGTCCTCATCGAGAGGTTCGGCGGTATTGTCCGGCCACCGGTAGCCGAAGGAGGCGATGATCTGCGACGGCGTGATGTTTTCGCGCGCCTGCCGGGTGCGGGCTTCACCGGATGCCTCCGCCATGGCCAGCCGCGCCCGCTGGCTCTCCGAGCGCACCACCGCTTCGCGCGCCTGCTCCGCGCTCAGCAGCCCTTTTTCCATCAGCAGCAGTCCCAGTTCTTCCACGGACACCTTGTTCGTTCTCATGGCGCCAAATGTTAGCACAACAGGTGAAAAATGATAGAACCCGCGCATGCACGCCGCGAAACCCGATGAGCGCACGCTGGAAGGAACCGTGGAGCGGGTGGTCTTCCGCAACGACCGCAACGGCTGGACCGTGCTGCGCCTGAAGCCCGCGAAGGGAGGCCTTGTGCAGACCGTGGTCGGCGCGTTTCAGGAGCTGGTCCCCGGCGAATCGGTGCGGCTGCGGGGACAGTGGATCACCGATGCCCGTCACGGCCGACAGTTCAAGGCGGACAGCTGCCTGCCCCTCGCGCCCGCTACCCTCATGGGCATTGAAAAGTTTCTGGGCTCGGGGCTCATCCCGGGCATCGGGAAGGTGATGGCGAAACGGCTGGTGGCCCGGTTCGGCATGGACACGCTGGAGATCATCGAGCGGGAACCCGGGCGTCTGGCGGAGGTGGAGGGCATCGGCGCGGTCCGCGGCAAGGCCATTTCGCAGGCCCTGGTGGAAAACCGCGAGGTGAAGAACGTGATGGTGTTTCTGGAGTCCGCGGGCATTTCACCGTCCTACGCCCACCGGATTTTCCGCCGCTACGGCCAGCGGTCCATTCAGGTGGTGAGCGACAACCCGTACCGGCTGGCGAGCGACGTGCACGGCATCGGTTTCAAGATGGCGGACGCCATTGCCGCCCACCTGGGGATTCCCGAAAATTCGCCCCACCGGGCCGAGGCCGGGCTCATCTACACCCTGGAAGAATGCGCCGTCGACGGCCACGTGTACGTCCCGCGTCCCGATCTGATTGTCCGGGCGGAGGGGTTGCTGCAGATGGACATCGCCCTGCTCGAAGCGGCCCTGGAGCGGCTGCGCCTGATGGGCGGAGTGGTTGTCATCGGCGCGGCGAAGGATGCCCCCGTGTACCTGCCCTCCCTTGAAAAGGCGGAGCGGGAGGCCGCGCTGCACCTGCGGCGGCTGCTGCGCGCCCGGGCGAAACCCCTGTCCCTGTCGGCACAGGAGTGCGTGGCAACGGCCCGGTCCGCCATGGGCATCGAGCTGGCGCAGAGGCAGCAGCAGGCAGTGACCGCGCTGTCGGATGCGAAGATCCTCGTTCTGACCGGCGGCCCCGGCACGGGAAAAACCACCATCCTGAAAGGGATGATGGCGTGCCTGAGACGGGGCCGGCATTCGATGGCCTTTGCCGCACCCACGGGACGTGCCGCCCGGCGCATGTCCGAGAGCACGGGGAGCGATGCGGTCACCCTGCACCGGTTGCTCGAATTCGTTCCGCGCACGAATGCGTTTGCCAGAAATGCGGCCAATCCCCTGTCGGCGGATGTCATCGTGGTCGACGAGGTGTCCATGATGGACATCGAGCTGTTCTGCGCGCTGCTGTCCGCCGTGCCGGATCAGTCGCGAATCATCCTCGTGGGTGACCCGGATCAGCTGCCCTCCGTGGGGCCCGGTGCGGTGCTGAGCGATCTGCTGGTGCTCGGACGTCGCCTGTCGCCGGCCCTGACAGTGGTGAAATTGACGGATATTTTCCGGCAGGCGGCGGAAAGCCTCATCGTCACGGGGGCCCACGACATCCTGCGCGGTGAGCTGCCCCGCATGGGCGAAAAAGGAGAGGAAGCGGATTTGTTCATGGTGGAGCGGGAGGACGCGCAGGAGTGTCTCGACGTCATTTCGCAGATGGTGAAGGAGCGCATTCCCGCGAAGTTCGGCCTCGACCCGGTGCGCGACATCCAGGTGCTGACGCCCATGCACAAGGGATTGCTGGGGTCCGCGAACCTGAACGAGGAGCTGCAGAAGCTGCTCAACCCCCTGACGGGACCGCCCCCGGAGCGGGAAACCGTGTATCGCCGGGGCGACAAGGTGATGCAGGTGCGCAACAATTACGATCTGGAGGTCTGGAACGGCGATATTGGTTTTGTGGAGGAGGTGTCCAGGGACGGGGAGTCCACGCGGATCGATTTCGGGCACCGGACCGTCACCTATCCCCGCGCCGAGCTGGATCAGACCACGCTGTCCTATGCGTGCTCCATTCACAAGTCCCAGGGGTCCGAGTATCCGGCGGTGGTGATTCCCCTGCACACCCAGCATTTTGTCATGCTGGCGCGCAACCTGCTGTACACGGCCGTCACCCGGGGACGCCGGCTCGTGGTGCTGGTGGGGTCGAAGAAGGCCCTGCGCATCGCCGTGCAGAACGACGGGTTCGCCCGCCGCTGTTCGGGCCTCGCCTTCCGCACGATTGAGTAGAAGAAAGGGCGTCGACCCGGGTTTCCGGTGGACAGGGAAAGACGGTTCAGACAAAGTGGTACCAGATTGATTGTTCGAGAACCGGAAATGGCAACATGAGAACGACAACTTTGTTCGGCGCAACCGTTTCTGTGCGCCTGCTGCTTGCCGCGGCTGCGGCAACGGGCATTCTCGGCGGTGTCGGCGGATACACCTTTCTTTACGCAGAAGGCCTGTCCTATTTCAGCACCGATCCCGCTGCCTGCGCCAATTGCCACATCATGAACCCTCAGTACGATTCCTGGCAGAAGGGCAGCCACCACGGCGTCGCCGTCTGTGTGGACTGCCACCTGCCCGTTGGTTTCGTCGACAAGTACATGGCCAAGGCCTCCAACGGATGGCACCACTCGAAAGGGTTCACCCTGCAGGACTTTCACGAACCCATTCTCATTAAACCCGGCAACAGCCGCATTCTGCAGGACAACTGTTTGCGCTGTCATGGAGACATGGTGGGCGACATGCTCGAAGGTGCCACCACCGATGCGGACGCGGTGGAGTGTGTGAAATGCCACATGGGCGTGGGACATGGCGAACCGGCTGGTCTGGGCGGCGCCCTTCGCCTCGACGAAATTCCAGAATGAGGAATGACGATGAATGAAGAGAACAGAAAACAGAAAAACCTGCGGCTGCTCATCGCCGCCGTGGCCGTCGGCGCTGCCGTGGCCGCCGTCCTTGTCACCGCCCTGCTCGTGAACATCTTCGAGCGGAAGGCGGAGGCATTGAACCCCCACGTGCGCCTCGTGCAGGTCACGGACGACACCACGGATCCCGCCGTGTGGGGGAGAAACTGGCCCCGGCAGTACGATGCCTACGGGCGCACGGCCATCACCACCCGCACCCGGTTCGGTGGCCACGGGGGCAGTGAGAGCATGCCTGCCGAAAAGATTGAGCGGGATCCCTGGCTGAAGCGCATGTTTGCGGGCTACGCGTTTTCCATCGACTACCGGGATCGCCGGGGACATGCGTACATGCTGACCGATCAGGAGAAGACGCAGCGTCTCACCAGACCCCAGTCCGGTTCGTGCCTGCACTGCCACGCCTCCGTCATGCCCGTCTACCGGAAGCTGGGCAACGGCGACGCGGATAAAGGATTCGAGAAGAGCCACGCCATGAGCTATCAGGATATCAACTCGATGCTCCACGACATGGGCCACGCCCACCCGGTGTCCTGCGTGGACTGCCATGCGCCGGACACGATGGCCCTGCGGGTCACGCGGCCGGGGTTCATCCGGGGCATCCGGGCACTGGCTTCCGGCGAGGCTCCGGTGCCTCACCTGCCGTCCGTCGAGCAGTGGCGGCGCGGCGACCGGAACAAGCCCTACGATCCGAACCGGGATGCCAGTCGCAATGAGCTGCGGTCATTCGTCTGCGGCCAGTGCCACGTGGAGTATTACTGCTCGTCGAAGATGCCCCTGGAATTTCCCTGGAAATACGGCCTGTCCGCCGAACAGACCGAACGGCACTGGAACGACACGGCCTTTGACGACGGCCAGCGGTTCTTCGATTATCTGCACGCGGAAACCGGCGCCCCCATTCTGAAGGCCCAGCATCCGGAGTTCGAGATGTGGAGTCAGGGCATCCACGCCCGCAGCGGTGTCACCTGTGCGGACTGCCACATGCCCTACATGCGGGAAGGGGCGGGAAAGATTTCAGACCACTGGGTGCGCAGTCCCCTGTTGAACGTGAACCGTGCCTGCCAGACCTGCCATCACTTCAGTGAGGACGAGTTGAAATCCCGTGTGGATGTCATTCAGGAGCGGAACTTCCAGCTTCTGCAGCGGGCCGGCAGCGCCCTCATGGGCCAGATCGATGCCATCGCCAAGGCAAAGGCGCAGGGCGTGACCCAAGAGCAGCTCCAACCGGCCCTGGAGCTCCAGCGGCAGGCCCAGTGGCGCATCGACTTTGTCGCTGCGGAGAATTCCATGGGCTTCCACGCTCCTCAGGAGGCGGCCCGGGTCCTGGGCGAAGCCATCGACTATGCGCGGCAGGGCGAAATCGCCGCCCTTCGGCTGTCGCCGGAACCGCCGGTCAACCCGTCACTTTCCGCAACGGACAGCGACGTCAGTGAAGGCACAGCGCCTGCAACGGCGGAGTCGGAAAATAAATAGTCCAATTTTATCGATCCCGGCGAATAGAATTCGGTTATAGTGCGTTCAATTTCAAACGCCTGTTGGTGCATACGACTGAAATAAACGCATGTACGTAACAAAACAGTGCAAGGAGGTTATTCAATGAAACAGTTTATCGCAATGTGGGCAGGCGCCTTCCTCGTGAGCGCCCTGCTGGTTCCCGCGTGCAGTTTCTCCGTTGGAAACATGCACGTCCTCAAGGGAAAGGATCAACTCGTGGTAAAGGGAGTCCGGCCGGATCTGCCCCCCAAGCTCCAGCCGCCACCGCCCCCTCCCCCGAAGCCCATGAAGGCCAAGGTGGTGGGAAAGAAAATCGAAATTACTGAAAAGGTGATGTTCGAGTACGACAAGGCCACCATTTCGTCCCAGTCCCACGAGCTGCTGAACGACGTGGCAACGGTGATGAAGGAAAACGCGAATGTGAAGAAAGTCCGCATCGAAGGGCACACGGACGGCGACGGGTCGGCGAAGTACAACAAAACGTTGTCCCAGGGTCGCGCGGATGCCGTGAAGGACTTCATTGTTGCCGCTGGCGTGGAGGCGGAGCGCCTCGAATCCGTCGGCTACGGCGAGGACAAGCCCATCGCGGACAACAAGACCGAAGAGGGTAAGGAAGCCAATCGCCGCGTGGAATTCAACATCCTCGAGCAGGAAGAGAAGCTCGTGGAAGCGGAAGAATAGGAGCCATCGACATGAAAACTGCAACCATCACCATCACCGCGCTCGCGTGCCTCGCTCTGCTCGTGTCCGCCTGCGCGAAGCTCAATCCCAAAACGGAAGGCCAGATCTACTCGGCTCTGGAAGCCAAGGCAGACGACTTCCGCAAATGCTACGAAAAAGCGCTGAAGGACAACCGGGATGTCAAGGGCGACGTGGAATTCAAACTGAAATTCGATCCGAAGGGAACGCGTCCCGAGTCGGTCAGCGTGGAGAAATCCACGATTCAGGATGACAAGATGCTCAAGTGCGTCACCAAAGTGGCGGACAAGATCAGCATCGAAGACGCGCCGGAAGTGTTCATCGACGGCTTCTACACCGTCAGCTTCCAGTTCGATCAGCCCGCGAACTGACCCGATCTGTTTTTCATCCCATCTGAGAGAGGAATGTTTCGATGGCGGTCCGCCCGGTCGCATCCGAGTCGTCGAAGCGCAGTCCGGAGGAAAACCCTTCGTCTTCCCGGGGGGAGGTCCAGACCACTTTTGCCCGGATGTTCAGGGGTTCCGCGTCCGGATCTTCAATGCCGTCCGTGGTGAGAAACAGGGATACCCCCACCGTGCCTCCCTCGGCGAGCTCCGACGGCACGTCCAGGCAGACGCCCGTGGCGCTGAGGTTGCGCGTACTGGCCGGCAGCACAGCGGAGGCCGTGTAGACTTCGGCGGAAACTTCTACGTCGTAACGTTTTGCTTGTCTCTGGTCGATGGACATGGTGCCTCGGACGGCCCTCCCCCCGTCGTTCACGGGCCGCTCAGTCGTCGAATGTGCGAGACAACAGGCCACCTGTCAAGGCATCAATCTGCGCAGTCAGAGCCAGAATCCGCGCTTCTATTTCCAGTCGCGCTGCCAGATCGGATGGCGGGCGGATGGCGCGCAGCTTCAGCAGGCGGTCCCGCTCGAACCAGCCGTTGACGACGGCTGCGATGATCTCTTCGCGGCGCTGGGCGATATCCTGCAGGGCATCCTGCACGTCCAGTTCCTCCGGGTGGAATACCAGGGAGGCAAAATTCCAGGTGGCCGTGACGCTGATGCCGAAGTCCCGGTCCGTGTCCGCGCCCCAGCGGTCCGGTCGATCCTGATAACGATCCAGCGATTCGTCCCGGTCCGTATCGTAGGAAGACGTGACCCGGATTTCCGGCAGCAGGGCCGAGGCGCGCACCTTCCTGGGCCAGGAGGCCCCTCTGGAGAACTCCGCATCCGCCAGACGCAGGGCCGCATTGACCAATCGTGAAACGACAGGTGAAACCCGGGGCATGTCCGTGGAGGAATCCGGAACCGGCTCCGGCTCCTCTGGCGGGTGACTGGCGTAGCCCGGGTGGCCGCCCCGGGGAGGTCCTTCCCCGGCGGATGCGCCGGGCGCGAGTGAGCAGAGCATCAGACAGACGACAACCGGCAGCAGACGGACAATAGGCATGTTGAATCCTCCTGACAAAAAGTCCTGTCCGTATTTCGGCCGCTCACCGGGTTTCTGTGCCGAAAATCTTTTCTTCGGTGTCGTTTTTTTTGCACCGGTCCATTTCCTTGCTCCCGGGGACCGAAACTGGTATCGATAGTCCAGTTGAATCATACCCGATACAGGAGGTCACAGATGACTCAATCATGGAAATTCGTTTCAGTTCCAGTTCTGTTGTTGATATTTCTCGTCAGCGCCGGGCTGGCGGCCCAGGAGACGGGGCCCCGGGTGCTGCCGGAAGACGCGGAGGGCGTGGCGGACGATTCAAAGACCGGGTGGAGTCCGGGCCTGCTGGCCAACGGCACCTTCTCCCTGGGGCAGAGCGCCAATGTCCCCGGCGCGCCGGACGGCGTCAGCATGTCCCTGGGCTACATGATTGGCGGGCGACTTGACTATCTGAGCCCATCCATGCGCCACGAATGGACCAATGCGCTGAACCTGGAACTCGGCTTCACCAGGACACCGGCGATTGATGTCTTTATAAAGAGTCTGGATCGCATCGATTTTAAAACGTCTTACCTCTATCACTTTGCAAAGGTTCCCTGGCTGGGCCCCTTTGCCAGCCTGCGGCTCTCCACCGTGATGCTGCGGACGGTGGAGGTGCGGGCGGATCCGGTCAATGTGATTCGCCTCGACCTGAATGAGGATTACACGGATGACGGCGCCGGCAACCTGACCCTGGACGGCCTGCCTGCGGACGCCACCCACCCCCGGGCCAACGCCAGGGACGGACGGGACAAAATTCGTCTGACCCCGCCGTTTTCGCCCCTGACCCTCCGGGAGAGCGCAGGTATCTTCGCCCTGCCCCTGGACAAGACCGAGGTAAAGCTGGACATCCGGCTGGGTGTTGGCGCCTGGGAGACCTTTGTGAACGGCGGCTATGCCCTTTCGGACAACGACGCCACCGCCGACCTGCTGGAGCTGCGCGCCATGGAAGACACCGTTCAGCTCGGTGCCGAACTCGCCATGCTGGCGGGCGGCATTCTGAAGGAGCGGGTGCTGTGGGGTCTTTCGGCCCTGTTCATGCAGCCCTTTGTGCACAATTCCGACACGACGCTGGAGGGCATCGACCTGTTGAACATGGAGTTCGAGGCCTCTCTGGGCGTCAGCCTGTGGGAGTTCCTGTCGGTCAACTACGCCTTCAAGGCCTACCGCCAGCCCCTGATTGTGGACGACTGGCAGATTCAGAACAGCCTGCTGATCAGCGTGGGCATCAACCTGCCGCGTCCGGCGCCGACCCCCATGGAGGAGCCCGCCGCCTGTGAATGCCCGGCCTGCGATGCCCCGGCCGCGGAAGAGCCGGCCCCGGCCGATGAGCCCGCCGCGGAAGCCCCTCCTGCAGCCGAAGAACCTGTCGCCGAAGAACCGACACCGGAAGCGACGACGGCGGACGCTGCGGTTCCGGTTGCCGATGCCACTGCGGAAACACCGGCCGCTCCGGCCCCGGAAGCGGCTCCCGCCCCCGTTCAATAACATTCTCCGCCAACGCCGTTGTCTCTCCACCCGTAAAAGGGGTATGATGGGCACCTCAACAGCAGACATTCGTATGCGAGAGGAGGGAAACCCATGATATCCCGATTGGCGATTGTGATGGCCCTGTGCTCCGTTGTGCTGCCGGCCTGTGGTGCTTCTGCCCCGCCGGAGCCGGCGGTCGTTCCATCCCCGATGGTCGAGGAGCCTGTCGTCGCGACGCCGTCGCCGCCCCCCGAAGAACCGAAGGCCATTCAGCGGGTGAATACCATC
>JAKQNG010000032.1 GCA_029565915.1 Deltaproteobacteria bacterium | reverse complement strand
GGGTGGGATGCCAAGGGTTGCCGGCGCGCCAATGCGAATCAGCGCGACAGGTTCAAGCCCCTTGCGTTCCACGATGGCATTGGTGCACTGGGTGGTGCCGAGCATGGCCTGCCGGATGTTGGTGGGCGCGATGCCGGAGGTGTCGAGAAGATGCCGGATGGCGCGCAGGATGCCGTCGTAGATGTCGTCGGAGGTGGGGCTCTTGATTTCCGCCACCACCGCGTGATGGCTGTCGATGAGCACCGCGTCCGTGTTGGTGCCGCCCACGTCAATGCCAAGTCTGTATTTCATTGGGACACCTCCTTCGCGCGTTCCTCCACAGGCACATAGTCCGTGTCACAGCCAAAATATCGTGGCCCCACCAGTTCGAGTCCCTTCTCTGTCCGCCACATCTCGAAGCATTTCAGCCCCACCACGAGCACGCGCTTGCCGTATTTGAGCGCGTCGGTGGTGACGGGAATGAAGGTTTCGGTGTCCACCAGGCAGATGAGATCCGGGACCGTGGCGACGAGTGTTCCGTCCACCGTGGCGGTCAGGTTCTCGTTCTGGAAGTCCACTTCGGCTTGCCGGCCGCGGAAATCCCCGATGCCCTCGAGCACCATCTTTCCAAAATTGAACGCGCCCCGGGTTTCGCGCCGTACATCCGCGATTTTGCCGCGGAACAGACGAAACCCCTCGGTGGCGCGGAAAAAGGCGGCTTCGGGATTGCCATCGGCGTTGTCCTTGACGGTTCGGATGGCCCGCCCGAGGGTTTCCGACCGGGTGATGATGTTTTTCACGGCATACTCCTTGAGCTGGCTGCCGGTCATCGCATACAGGCACACAGAGACGCTGCCGCCACAGCTCATGGTGACGGCCCGCGCAAGCTCCTCCGTCCATTTGTTCGTGATGGTGTCGAAGATGACGCTGTTGCCCTTTTCATCGGTCAGGGCCATGGGGGTGGCCCGCATGCCGCCGATGGTGAAGGTGACCATCTGCAATTCCGGGAAAGCCCGACCCATGCCGTCCGCATCCACCAGCGGCAGCCCGAGTCGCGCGGCGGCTGCAATGGGCAGCATGCTGTTGACCCCGCCGGCCTCGATGGGCATGAAGGCGTAAATTTCCTTGCCGAAAAACTGGGAGACTATGCGGTGCAGGGTCTGGTACTCGTTTCCGCCGACGGCTTTCTCGCCCAGCACGGTGGGGGCGCCCATCATGGCGATGGGGACGATGAGCGCGTCGTCCGGCACTTCTTCCGGGTCGAGCAGGGTCACGGGACCGCATTCCCGGACGGCACCGATGGCGACCAGCTTGCCGATATAGGGATCGCCCCCGCCGCCCGCGCCGAGCAGCGCGGCGCCGAGCGCGATGTCTTCAATTTCCTTGATGTCGATTGTACGCAAGGGAGTGTGCTCCTTTCAACCTGCAATGCGCAAGCTTGTCTCTTTTTCCGGGGCATGTTTGCCGCCGGGATTTCGTGTTCCCTGAAGCATGGCCTCAGGCGGCGATGGTGTAGTTGATGCCGAAAACCAGACCCATGTTGACCGCGGGTTGATACACGGCAATCAGGGACAGGCCGTCATTGCGGACAATGGCCAGGATGAGCCCGTACAGGCAGACGATGACCAGCAGGGGGACAGCGACGGTGTTGAGCAGCTTCAGGTCCTTGAAGCCGAAGCTGGCCGTGATGAGCATGATGACGCCCCAGAACAGGATGGACAGCCAGACAGGAATCTGCACATTGAAGATGGTTGCGAACATGGTGCTGAAGGACATGCCGCAGACCGCGGACTGCACGCCGAACCAGCCGACGCAGGCGATGGAACTTTGACGCTTTTTCTGTGCGGTAACGCTTACCTGAGCAAATGCACGCTGGATAAATTGCGGAAGGTGAATCTGCCTGCCGTCGTTGAAAATGCTGCCGGGGATATA
>JAKQNG010000008.1 GCA_029565915.1 Deltaproteobacteria bacterium | reverse complement strand
AAATCTCCAATGCCACCGGCATGATTCAGCAGCTTGCGGATCAAACCAATCTGTTGGCGCTCAACGCCGCCATCGAGGCCGCGCGCGCAGGCGAGGCCGGACGCGGGTTTGCCGTGGTGGCTGAAGAAATCCGGACGCTGGCCACCTCTTCAAGTGGCTTTGTTCAGGAAATCGAGGCCATTGTCCAACAGCTGGAAACCAAGGCCGAGCGCGCGGTCACGGACATGCACTCGGTGGAGGGACTCATCGCCCGACAGAGCGAAAGCGTCGCAGACACCTCAAAAAAATTCGAAGGCATCTCCGGCGCCATTGGGCAGATGCGTCAGGCCATCCAGTCGCTGGGGGCCGCGTCAAAAACGATCGAGGGTCAAAATGATCTCATGATTCGGATCATGCAGGATCTGGCCGCCATCTCCGAGGAGAACGCCGCCGGGGCGGAGGAAACCGCAGCGTCCGTGGAGGAACAGACCGCGTCCATGGCCGAGCTGGCGCGTGCCGCCGCGGAGCTGAACGATTTGGCCACAGAACTCAAGACCAATGTGGCACGGTTCAAATACTGATCCCGAACCGGACAAGCGATTGCCGGCAGTACGTTACAATGCCTGAAGCCGGCCGGCTTCAGGCATTGTTGATCCAATTCACCGATTGAACCGCAGCCAGGCCAGCGCCATGCGTCCCTGCAGCCGCAGATACACATCGTGCCGGCCCGAGACACCAGACACGGTGCCTGTCCTTGTTTTCCAGCACTGCCAGCCCCCTGTGCCCGGCGCGTCACAGCGTCCCACCGGTTCCCCGGCGGGATCGTCCAGCCGGACTTCAATGGCCCCGCCCGCCGTGGCGGTGGCCATTTGCACGTCAAAGGCTGTTGCGCCGGCTTCAAAATCCATGTCCCGGAACACCAGCCACCCCTCGTCGTGCCGGCACCGGACGCAAGAGATGTGTATGACGGGCTCGGGAGCGGGGTCTGACCCCGTGTACCTGTCCAGATACACGGCATCCATGTCGTCGTAGTTCATGGCGGCAATGGCTTCAAACGGGTTGCGGGGCGGAATGGTTTCACCCTGGATCGCCACCCCGCCTTCGAGGCGGATGTCGGCCGAAGACGCGCCCACCAACACCTGCCAGTTGGCGGTCTCCACGCAGTAGCGGTTTCGGGTGACATCCCACAGCGCCAAATCCGCCACGTTCACGGCAAGGACCACCGTCCGGGTTTCCCCGGGCGCCAGCGCCAGCCGCTCGAACCCGGCCAGCTGCCGGTTGGGCCGCTTCACCCGAGAGGTCAGCGCCCGCAGGTACAGCTGCGCAACCTCCTCGCCAGTGGTGGTTCCGATGTTGGTCACCTCGAAGGAAACCCGGAACACCCCCTGCTCCGGCGCTGTCACCTGCAGGTTCGCATAGGAGAAGGTGGTATAGGAAAGGCCGTAGCCGAAGGGATAGAGCACCGGCCCGTCAAAATACAGGTAGGTGCGTCCGGTGTCGATGATGCGGTACTCCATCATGTCCGGCAGCTGGGACACATGCCGGTACCAGGTCATGTTCAGCCTGGCGGCCGGGTTGAAGTCGCCAAAGAGCACGTCCGCCAGCCCATGGCCCAGCTCCTGCCCGCCATGCGCACAATACAGGATGGCCGGCACCGCCGCGTCCACCCGCCCGATGGCAAACGGATAGCTGCCAATCACAATCACGACAGTCCGTGGATTGGCGGCGTGAACCGCGTGGATGAGCCGCTCCTGTTCCGGCGGCAGCACAATGTCGGAGCGATCGTATTCCTCGCGCGCGTTGACGATGGGGTTGTTGCCCACCACCACCACGGCGACATCCGCGTCCCGGGCGCACGCAGCCGCCCGCGCCACGCCATCCTCCACCATTTCCATCCGGAACCGGCCGGCTTCCGGATCCGGCAGCGTGTCGCACACACCGATGCCCGCCGCCGTGACGCACAGATACCGGTGATCCCAGGTCTTGATGAGGCAGGTGCCGTCCGGCTCCGGCACCAGTGTGATCTGTTCGCGGACAAACCAGCCCCAGATGTCCCCGGCGGTTGCGGCCATGTACTCCGCCTC
>JAKQNG010000004.1 GCA_029565915.1 Deltaproteobacteria bacterium | reverse complement strand
TCGTCCCGGTAGGCACATTCCATGAAGCGCATCCACTGTTCCGTGTCGTGGGTGATGCCCGCGCAGACCTCCAGCACGGCGGTGCGCAGCTCCGGGGTATCGCTCGCCACGTCGGGGCTGCCGTCTGTGCCGGCGGTGCCCACATAGGCGAAGGTCATGGCCATGGCCCCGTTCAGCTCCCGCCGCAGGGGCAGAAGGGTGCGCAGAGCCTGCGCGCAGTGGGGACAGGTGGCGAGGAGGAAGACCGCCACCTCCGCGTGGACGGGGGCCGGGGCCGGCTTTTCCGGTTCGACGGCAGATGATTCGGCAGCGGGTGCCGGTTTGCGGGCGCCACAGGCGGAAGCCAGCGCCAGTCCCGCAATCAGGACCACAGGGACAATCATTGATTTTGTCATGATGGGTGCTTTCGTCAGGCGCTGTATTCGAACAGGCAGTTGGCAATGGCTTTGACGCCGGTTTCCTTGACGGTGACGGTGAGGGCCGCCTTTCCGGGTTCATCGAGGGTCCAGCCCTCCACCACCAGAGTGTCGCCGGGCATGACGGGTTTTGCGAACAGGCACTCCAGCGCGCGGAACCGCGCCGGATCGTCTCCGGCCAGGGCCTTCAGGGCCACGCGTCCGGCAATGCCGTAGAAACACAGGCCGTGGAGAATGGGCCGGTCGAACCCCGCCGCTCTGGCCACTTCGGGATGGGAGTGGATCGGATTGATGTCGCCGTTCAACCGGTACAGCAGGGCGGCGTCCTGCGCCGTGGGCACCTCCACGCAGAAATCCGCGGCCCGGTCATCGGGGGCCTTTACTTTCAGCCGGGCGGGGGGACGCTCGCCGCCGAATCCGCCCTCCCCTCGCAGCAGCAGGGTCCAGGTGGTCAGCGCGGTCTGTTCGCCATCCACGGCCGTCACCGTGTCGATGACCACCGCGGCACCGATTTTCATGTCGTAGATCCCGGTGATGGTGGCAGTGGTCTCCAGGGTACCCGACGGGGGAAAGGGTTTGACGATTTGCGTCCGCTGGGAGCTGTGGAGCAGGGTGACAAGGTCGCCGCCGGTGCTCCGCAGCAGATCGAACACGGGTTCAAAGGCGGGGATGACGCCAAAGGTGGGCAGCACCCGGGGAGAGGGATCCAGCACAAACGGGAGGTCGTTGCAACCGGCCCCGAGGCTGATGGCATACAGGGCCGCATCCTTCCACGTGTAGGTGGTGACGCGGGGGCCGAGAGTTCTTCCGATGCAGTTTCTGTCCAGGGTCATGGGGTCCTCACGGATTCTCCGTCGCGGCGCGGTCGATGTCCGACTGCGCGGACGGCCGCTCTGTCCGCGCGCAGCGGGATGTACCACGGGGCTCGCGAGTTGGACAAGGGCTTGTGAAAAATGATGGTTCACAGGAGGTTTCTGTATTAGAAACAGGCGGCTGCCCATGGCGACAGAACACACAGACAACGGAAAGCGGACGCCGGTGGACGGGGACATCTCCCCCAACGGCGCTTCCGCTATTGCTGATGACGACGTGGACGAGGAACTCCTCGCCCTTTCGCCGCCGCCCCCGTCCTGGGGGGAAGCGATCCTCATCGGTGCCATCCTGTGCTTCTCGGTGGTCATCCTGGTATTCTTCTGGCCGGAAATGCACTGGTTTCTGCGAATTATGGAATCGCCCCGGGATCTGGGAGAGGCGGCGGATATCGACGTGTCCACCCTGTCCGACGATTCCTTTGTCTCGGTGGACGGCGTGCCCCTCGTCAACCGCACGGTGACCTTCCGGACAGGGGTCAAATGGTTCTCCGCAGATATCTATCGCAAGATGGCGCCCCTTTCGGGCACTCCGGATCTGCTGGCCCAGTGGCACACATCCGATCCG
>JAKQNG010000326.1 GCA_029565915.1 Deltaproteobacteria bacterium | reverse complement strand
ATGGCGAAGCTGTTCCGGGCCGCGGCCCTTCTGGCGCGCCTTTCTTTTCTCGGCTACCTGTTTGAAGTAGACCCCAGGGGAGAACAATCGCTCGATCAAGCTCTGGCCGCCGCCTGAAACCGGACTTTTTCAGGGACGACTCAACCAGTTGATGGGGGTCGTGCTCGCGGTTCTGGGACTGCTGCTGATCGGGGACGGTGTTTCCCTGATCGTCGGATGATCGGCAGGAAATCACAAAAGGGAATTCCGGGATCGCCCAACCAGTCATCCGGAAAGGTGTCTCAAGTCAGGCGATGCTGCCAGAGCTCTTCGACGAACATCTGCCAGGGCACGATCTCCACATCGCCCATGCGGCGGAATTCGGGTTCACGACACACAACCATCTTTCGCAGAATGGGGTAGTCGTGTTGTTCATCGATGGCACGCAGACCTTTGATGTCTGCAGAATGCACCAGTGACGTTGACTTGACCTCAATTGCCACGGTGTGGTTCCAGATGAAATCCACCTCTGCGTGATGGATGTCACGCCAGTAGTGAAGCTGCGTCCGCGGAGAAAAGTAGCGACGATAAGCATCGAGTTCGCGCCAGACGAAATGCTCGAATGCCTTTCCGAATGCCGGTGTCCCTTCGGTGAGCGCGTAGTCGCCTGTCAAGGAATGCACCACACCGATATCAAAAAAATAGAACTTTGCCCGGGTCACTGACTTGCGCTTGCCCGTTGTCTGCAGCGGGGTCAGCAATGTGCCCAGAAGTGTTTCTTCGAGCAGGTGATAGTATTCCCGGATCGTCCTTGCCGGGACCTGTGCATCCCTGGCCACAGATTCAAAATTCACGATCTCCGTGTTCCACAGGGCGGCCTGTTGCAGAAAACGGGAAAAGCTCTCGATGTTCCGGCTGAGCGCTTCGGCCCGGATCTCTTCTTGAAGGTACAGCCCCGCGTAGGCGTCCAGTTCGTCCTCGGGGGTATCACTGAGAATGACCGGTGGAAGTGTGCCGTAACGAAGACGCCGCGTCAGATCGATATGAGGAATCTCCGCATGCACGAATCCGCCCAGTATTCGCGGCCGCGCCCTGCCGGCGAGCAGCGACGAGTGCGTCCGCTTCAGTTTGACGGAGCTGGACCCGGTGAGCAGAAACCGGATGCCGGATTCCTCGATCATGACATGCACTTCATTCATCAGCGCGGGCAGCCGCTGGATTTCGTCGATGACGATCAATCGATCAGCGTCGGTGAGTGACTCCCGGATCAGGGAGGGCCGCGCGGCAAGGCGATTGAATACGTCGGCCTTCAGGAGATCGTAGGCCCGATGAGGCGGTGCCTGATGGCGGATGTAGCTGCTTTTTCCGCAGCGACGGGGGCCGAGGAACAGCACGCTGGCCGTTTCGAGTTCTTTTTCGAGAGGGATAATTCTTTGAATGTACACAGCGATAAATTGCCAGATATTTCGTTTTTCCGCAACTACACTGCGGAAAAAATAACTTTTCCCGCAACTATGATGCGGGAAATTGATTTTCCGCATCAGAAACAGGTCGTTGTCGCCAACCTGCAGAGTCCCCTGGCACACCACTTCCGGGAGGGCTTCAGCCGTCGATGATGGAGTAGCGGTCTTCGGGGATGGGCACCGGCGCTGCGGCAGGGCCTGTGAGGATGTAGCCGGTGGCGTTGAAGGTGCCGCACTTGCGCTGGTTCCGGTAGAATCCCCAGCGGAAATACACCCGCCGGTCGTAGGAGAGAATCGATTCCGGCGGCGGCAGAAACGGGGAGGCCCGGTAGAGGGAATCCACGGCGCCCGCATCGAACACCGCCTGCCCGGAAGTCCGCAGCACGTGTACCTCGTTGATGATTCCATTTTCGAGGATCTGGAATTCCACCAGGGTCACGAGCGAGAAATCGTTCAGCGGGTGGGCGGCGCCCAGCGATATGAGAGACGGCAGGAAGCTGTCGGCGAACAGGGTATGGATCTGTTCGTGGGTGGCATCCAGGTACTGTCGGAACGTGGCGGATTTGGTTCCCGGAGGTTCCTGCGGCGCGCCGGCCACCCAGCTGCGGTGGTCGTTCAGGGCCTTCTGCACCTTTGCGGACATTTTGCCGAACTGGAAACTGCCGCCCCGCTTGTCCATCAGCGAGTCCCGGTAGGCAATGCGGTCCGCCGTGGCCGTCTCTCCCATGGTTCGCTCAAAGGCGCCCCAGTTGAGGCGGGTCTGCAGTTTCGGCGGCGTTGGCGGAAGGGGATCCGGCGACATGGCGATGGTGGGGGCCGTCGGAATCGGCAGCGCTTCTTCTTCCGGGGCCGGGGTGTTGTCCGGGACCGGCGGTTGCGGCGGTTGCGGCGTCGGTTGTGTCCGTCTGGGCCGGGGTGTGGGCGCCGGCGGGGTCTGGGGCGGTTCCGGTTTCCGGTCCTCGTCCGCTTTCTTCTGCGGGACCTGTCTGGGGGGCTCTTCGCGCAGGGTGATTTCCATCTTGTTTTCCGCCGCCGGTTCATCGAATGCGCCAATGAGATCGAGGGCGAAGAAGACCGCCTGGTGAAGCAGCAGGGACACGGCGATGGCCGTCAGGCCCACCTTCCAGTTCAGTCGCCGTCTGTCTTCGGAATAGTCAATCATGTGCTTCAGTGTTCACGGAATTGCAGATATTTCAATCGAAGTAAAATCACAACATTGTGGCAGTCAAGTCTATTCCTCGGGCCGCAGCTTCCTTCAAATCGTCCGCCACCGGTGGCGACGCTTGCAATCCCCCGGGTTTCGGGTCAAACTGCCTCCATGCACGGCGAATGGCAAAAGGTTGATTCGATTGCGGAATTCCTGTTGAAGACACTCGGTTCGGCGCCGGACATCGCCATGGTGCTCGGCTCCGGCCTGAAGGATGCGGCCTTCGGTCTCGAAAACGAAAAGTCCATTTCATTTGCAGATATTCCGGGCTGGCCCCGTTCCACGGTGACGGGCCACTCGGGCGTGCTGCGAAAGGGCCGGATCGGCGGCGTGGAAGTGCTGCTCCAGCTCGGACGGGTGCATCTCTACGAAGGGTATCCGGTGGAAGAGGTGGTGCGTCCGGTGCGCTCCATCGTTGCCTGGGGAACGCGGAACGTCGTGATGACCAACGCGGCGGGCGGCATCAATCCCTGGTTGAAACCGGGAATGCTCATGTTCATCGAAGACCACCTGAATCTGACGGGGCGCAATCCCCTCGTGGGCGCCAACGACGACGCGCGGGGGCAGCGGTTCCCGGACATGACCGACGCGTACAGCCGGAATCTGCGGGCCCTGCTGGTGGAAGAGGCGAGCCGGATGGACATTCCCTTCAAGATGGGCGTCTACGCGGGACTCCTCGGCCCATCCTACGAAACCCCGGCCGAAGTGGTCATGCTGCGGCGGCTGGGCGCGGATGCGGTGGGCATGTCTACGGTCCTCGAAGCCATCGCAGCTGTGCACATGGGCGCGGAGGTGGCTGGTATTTCGTGCATTTCCAACATGGCCGCCACCTACGACGGGCCGAAGCTGTCCCACGATGACGTCAAGGAAACCGCCGGCCGCGTGACCGAACACCTGACCCGGCTTCTCGTGGCACTCACCGGAAAGCTGCGCAGGGCCCGATGAGTGACATTCCCTGGGACAGACTGATCGAACAGGCCGTCCGGGCGCGGGACCACGCGTGGGCCCCCTATTCAAAGTTTTCCGTGGGCGCGGCCCTGCTCGCCGGCGGAGACGTGTACGCCTCCTGCAACGTCGAGAACGCCTCGTTTCCGGTGGGTATCTGCGCGGAGCGGGGCGCCCTGTGCGCGGCGGTGGCGGCGGGGAAGCGGAAAATGGAGGCTCTGGTGGTGGTGGCCGGGCCCATGATTCCGCCCTGCGGTATGTGTCGCCAGGCCCTGTCGGAGTTTGGCGACATGAAAGTGCTGCTGGTTGGTCTGGACGGCGAACAGCGCTCGGAAACCACATTGTCCGCGCTGCTTCCCGGTCCGTTTTCACTTTGACGGTGCCGGCCATGATGACGCGTCTGGTCACACTGCTGGTCGTCTGTTTCGCCCTCTGTCCGTTTGCCGGATGCGACGAGGACGGCACCGGACCTTATGCCCTCTGGAATCACTGGTCCCATCCGGACGGACTGTTCCATTTCTACTATCTGTCGCCGCCCTGGACCGTGCACAGCGAGTCGACGGACGTGCATCCGGTCATGGTGGTTCATCCCTATGACGAGGCCACCTGTGACGGCCTCGGCGCCGCCATGCGCCTGGAGGCCTTCGTGTCACCGGCGGACACGGCTGCGGGACTGTCGGGTCGACGCCGTTCGGAATGGCAGAGTGCCGGCTACCAGTTGGAAACCGCCGGATACCGGAATGCGAACGGCGACGAAGGTCTGTATTTCGAAGGTCATGCACCGGAACACAAGGTGGTGGAGGTGTTCTACGACACGCCCCACGGTGCGGTGGCGTTCAGTGTCTGGATTCATGACGTGCGGTTGTCCGCTGATGTGATGTTGCTGGTGGCCGGTTTCGCTCCGGGCGCAGCGAGGGGCAGGCAATGACCGGTCATGGATGGTTCGGACGGCTGTTTCTTCCGCTGATGGCGGGTTTCTGTCTGTTCCTGTTCGCCCTGTCCGTCGGCGCCGGGCAGGTGCGATGTCCGGTCTGCGGTGAGGTGTTTGACGACAAAGTGCCCGTCTGTCCCAACGACGGCACCCGTCTGGCGCTGGACGGCCGTCCGGAGCCCGACAGCGGGGTAACCGCCGGAGAACAGCCTGCTGCAACCGACAACCCGGATGGGACGACACCTGCCGACGCAGAAGAGGCGGAGAAAGAGGATGTCTCCCGGCGCTACCGGCGACATGACCTCGGCGGTGCGCGGCGACGGACGGATGCGCCGTCGGAGGAAGAGGAGGAGGAAGCCGGGCGCCTTGATCGGCTGCGTCGACTCCAGGACAGTCGGGCCGGGTGGGTGAATCCGGAACTGGCGGAGGCAGAGCGGCGCCGGCAGGAAGAGGAGCGCTTCCGGCGGAGAGATGCCCAGCTGCGGCGGCGGTATGCGGCCCAGCAGGCCATCCGGGAGGCGGAGTTGCAGCGGGCGCGCATGAGCCTGGCCGTGGTGCGGGAAACCGAGCGGCGGCAGCAGTGGGAGGCCTGGCGCGCGGGCCGGACGCCGGTGGTTTCCATGGGGGTGCGTCTGTCCTTCATGGGCGAGGGCACCCACGCGGGACCGGTGACCGGGTCGGAGGTGGACGTGAATTTCATCCGGTCCACGGTGCGGGTGGGGCTGTCATCCTTTGCGGGGGTGCGACGGCTGGCCGATCGTCGGGATCTGCTGTTTGTGGAGAGCGTGTCACTGGGCGTGACCTATTCCTTCCGCTGGTCCCCCTTCCTGCTCGCCCGATTCGGCATGGGCGCCCTCCTGAGCGAGCGCTTCGGCGAAGACACAGTGCACCTGGTGCGGGCCATGGGATTCGAGGCGGGGTTCGACTGCCGCGCCGGGTCCCACGCCATCATCACCCCGGCCATCGGCTATACCCGGTACTCCATTGCCGATGCGGGTTGGGATTCGGTATCCCTGAAAGTTTCTGTCGGCTTTTGAATGGATTTTCCCCGATGCCGGCAGGCCCAAACATCGCTTGACCTCCGCGGATCCGCCACTATATTTGTCATTCCTTTTTGTTCATGGCAGAAGACCCGTCGTGCCAGATTTGCGTTCCGGAGAGGTTGAGGCGTGATCCCTGACGACAAAATCATCGAAATCAGGGAACGGGCGGACATCGTGGAAATTATCGGCGAATATGTGTCTCTCAAACGGGCGGGCGGCAATTTCAAAGGCGTGTGTCCCTTTCACGCGGACAGCGACCCGTCGTTCAACGTGAATCCGGCGCGGCATTTTTTCCACTGTTTCGGCTGCGGTGCCTCCGGGGATGTGTTTTCGTTTGTGCAGCGGGTGGACGGGGTGGATTTTCAGGATGCGGCGAGGCGGCTGGCGGCCCGTTACGGCGTGGAGATTCCCGAGCGTCGCACCACCCCGGAGGAACGCCGGGAGCACGATCGCGAAAAGGACGAAAAGAACCGTCGGTTCTTTGTGCTGGAAACCGCAACGGCGTTTTACGAGCGCGAATTGTGGTCTCCCCGGGGACAGGCGGGCAGGGATCTCCTGCGCGCGCGGGGTGTGGACGAGAACACCGCCCGGGCCTTCCGGCTGGGATTTGCACCGGACGGCTGGCAGAACCTCATCGACCACTTCCGCAGGGAGCGCATTTCCATCGACGAAGCGCTGTCGTGCGGTCTGGTCAAACCCCGCTCCGGCGGCAGCGGGCACTACGATCTGTTCCGCAACCGGCTCGTTTTTCCCATCGTGGATGCCGCGGGGCGCCCCATCGCGTTTTCCGGTCGCGTCATGCCCGGCAACGAGTCGGACGCCAAGTACATCAATTCGCCGGAAACCCGGGAGTACGTGAAGGGGCAGGTGCTGTTCGGCCTCCACCCCGCCAGGGTGGCCCTCAGCAAGTCGCGGACCGCCATCCTTGTGGAAGGCAACTTCGACGTGGTGTCCATGCACGGCGCGGGCTTTGACAACGCACTGGCCCCCATGGGCACCGCCTTTACCGACGAACAGGCCCTGCTGCTGCGCCGAAGGGTGGACCGGGTCATCGTGATGTTCGATGGCGATCGGGCGGGAATGACTGCCGCCACGCGGGCGTTCCCCGTCCTGGCGCGGGCGGGACTTGCGGCATACATGGCACCGTTGCCCCCCGGCGAAGACCCGGATTCGCTGATCCGGCGGTCGGGAAAGAAGCGGGTGGAGGAAATCATCGAGCGGGCAAAAGGGCTTCTCGACGAAATCATCCGGATGGCCGCGGATGCAACGGATGGCTCCGGCCAGGACAAGGCCCGGCGTATCGGCAGCTTGCAGCCGTTCATTTCGGCGGTAAAAGATGGCATGGAACGGGATCTCTATCGGCAGAAGGTGGCGGCGGCATTCGGGGTGGAACCATCGATGGTGTTCCGCTACCTGCGGGACGGTCGAAGCGGGGAGGAACCGGCACCGTCGAAGCGGCCGACCGGACTTCCACTTCCGGGCTACGTGGACGAGCGGGAGTTGATCGGCCTGCTGGTGGACCTGCCCGGGCTCTGTGAACGAGCGGTGGAAACGGGTGCGGTGGCGCTGATTCGCACTCCGGAACTGCGGACCATGGCCGATCAGATTGTGGAGAACAACCGACACCACAGTTCGGCCACGGCGGGGTTGCTGGGAGATGCGCAGACGAATCCGGTGGCCGCCTGGCTGGCGAAACGGGGACTGGAGCGGCTGTTTACAGACGAAGAACTGGGGAAAGCGGCCCTCGATGAGATCCGTTTGCAGATGGAAAAGCGGGAGGTGGAAGTGCGTATTGCAGATATTGACAAACAGATTCAGAAAGCGCAGGGGGACGATCTGAAAGTTCTGACCCTGGAGCGCCAGAAGACGGAGCTGCGGCGGGAGCTGATGGCGCAGGCATGAACGGACAATGACCAGTCATTATTCACCATGAGGAAAGCTGGATGAAAAAAGACAAGAACAACAAAGAGACGATGCAGCAGCTGATTGAGCTGGGGAAGACCAAAGGGTTTCTCACCTATGAAGAGGTGAACGGGTTTCTTCCCGAAGGGATGGTTTCCTCCAATGAAATCGACGAACTGCTCGATGTGCTGAACAGCGAGAACATCGAGGTCGTTGATCGAAAGGAAAACTTCGGCGCCTTTACCGCATCGTCGGGTGAGCGGGAGATGGACCGGGGCATGGAAGACATGGATCAGGACATGGCCCAGTTCTCCAAGACGGGTGACCCGGTGCGCATGTACCTGCGCAAAATGGGTTCGGTCTGCCTCCTGACGCGGGAAGGGGAAGTGGAGATCGCCAAGCGGGTAGAGCAGGGCGATCGGCAGGTGCTGGACGTGCTGCTGTCGTCGAACATCAACGTGCGCGATCTGCTGGAAGCAACGGAACCGCCGGTGGTGGAGGCTGTGGAGAACCAGGCCGGGGGAGAAGGTGGCGAAGAAGGGGAGTCAGAGGAAGAAGACGAAGAGGAAATGGAAGATGGCGCCATTGATGGCGACATGGACGATGAGTACGCCGACATGGAAGGTTTCGGCGACGGTGAAGGCGGCGGGGGAGGCAATACAACCCAGCGGTTTCTGGAAACCGTGGACGAGATCAAGGTGCTGCAGAAGACAGTGCAGCAGTGTTCGGATGCCATGCGCGGTTCGCGGAAACTCTCCGAGAAAAAGCGCGAAGATTTGAAGGCGGACATTCTGAAAGCCCGGTTGTCCATGAAGAACCTGGTCGTGCGGGTCAATCAGAACCGCGATCAGATTCAGCGACTGGTGTCCCGGCTGAAGGAATACGTCGGGCGTGTGGAAATGGCCGAAGCGGACATCATGACCTGCGAGAAGACAGTTGGTATGTCCGCGCGGGACATCCACAAGACGGTACGGGAAATGCACCTCGGCCGGGCCGCTGAAAAGCAGATCTGCAAAAAGCTCGGCCTGCGGCCGGAAGAGCTGCAGGACATGGACGAGCGCATTCGTGAGGCGCAGCGGATTGTCCGCACGGTGGAAGAAGAAGTGAACCTCGACATGGATGAACTGAGGGACATCTATCGCCGCATCCACGAGGGCGAACGGCGGGGCGAGCGGGCCAAGGCAGATCTGGTGGAAGCGAATCTTCGACTCGTCGTTTCCATTGCGAAGAAATACACCAACCGGGGCCTGCAGTTTCTCGATCTGATTCAGGAGGGCAACATCGGCCTCATGAAGGCGGTGGACAAATTCGAGTATCGGCGCGGATACAAGTTTTCCACTTACGCCACCTGGTGGATTCGTCAGGCAATCACCCGGGCCATTGCGGATCAGGCAAGGACCATCCGCATTCCCGTGCACATGATTGAAACCATCAACAAGCTGATTCGCACCAGTCGCTTCCTCGTGCAGGAAATGGGGCGGGAGCCTTCGCCCGAAGAAATCGCGCAGCGGATGGAGCTGCCCCTCGACAAAGTCCGCAAGGTTCTCAAAATTGCCAAAGAACCCATAAGTCTGGAAACTCCGATTGGGGAGGAGGACAGCCATCTGGGTGACTTTATCGAAGACAAGGGTGTTGTGTCACCTTCCGACGCGGTTGTCGGGCTCAACCTCTCCGAGCAGACGCGGCGGGTGCTCAAAACGCTGACGCCCAGAGAAGAGAAGGTTCTCCGCATGCGCTTCGGCATCGGTGAGAAGTCGGATCACACGCTGGAAGAGGTAGGCCAGGATTTCGCCGTCACCAGGGAACGCATCCGTCAGATCGAAGCCAAAGCGCTGCGCAAACTCCGACATTCGTCCCGCTCGAAGCATCTCAAAAGTTTTATTGAACATTAGACCCCATTCGCTATAAGTTGGCCGTGTTCCGCCTCACCCTTCTCCCGAAAGGCTGTGCGAATGCGTGCTTCCAACGATTCAGATCATTTCAGAGATGAATGCGGTGTCTTCGGCATTGTGAACCATCCGGAAGCGGCGAACATCGCCTATCTGGGTCTGCACGGCCTCCAGCATCGGGGACAGGAGAGCGCCGGTATCGTCACGGCCGCGGATGATCAACTGTACGCATATCGACGCCTCGGCCTGGTGTCGGAGATTTTTACACCCGCTGCGCTGCAGAAGCTTCCCGGCCACATGGCCATCGGCCACGTGCGCTATTCGACTTCCGGCGAGAGTTCCCTGTCCAATGCGCAGCCCGTGGTGGTGCATTGTTCCAAGGGTTCTCTGGCGGTGGCCCACAACGGTAATCTGACCAACGCACTGAAGCTGCGCGAAGAAATGGAAATTCAGGGCGCCATTTTTCAGACCACCACCGATACCGAAGTCCTCGTGCATCAGATTGCCCGCTCCGGAACGGATATCGAAGAATCCACGCGGGATTCCCTGTATCGGGCCCGTGGCTCCTACGCCATTCTGTTTCTCTCCCGCGATCGGCTGATCTGCGCGCGGGATCCCAACGGGATTCGCCCGCTCTGCATCGGCAAGCTGGACAACGCGGTTGTGGTTGCCAGCGAGTCCGTTGCATTTGATCTGATCGGCGCCGAGTTCATCCGGGATGTGGAGCCCGGTGAAATGCTGGTCATCCACCCGGACGGGACCATTGAGAGTTCGCGGCCGTTTCCCAACGCCCACCGCAACTGTTGTCTGTTCGAGTTCGTTTACTTTGCCCGTCCCGACAGCATCATCGATGGCGTTTCTGTGTATCATGCGCGAAAAAGGATGGGCGCCATTCTGGCAGAAGAGGCGCCGGTGGATGCGGACATGGTCGTTTCCGTGCCCGATTCGGGTACCGCAGCGGCGTTGGGTTTCTCGGAGCGGTCGGGCATTCCATTCGAGCTGGGATTGATCCGATCCCACTACGTGGGGCGCACCTTCATCGAGCCCAAGCAGGCCATTCGCAATTTCGGCGTGAAGTTGAAACTGAATGCCTCGCGGGTGGTTCTTGACAATCGCCGGGTTGTTGTTGTTGACGATTCCCTCGTGCGGGGCACCACGTCGCAGAAAATCATCGATACCATCCGTCGTGCCGGTGCCCGGGAAGTCCATCTGCGGATCAGCTCGCCGCCCATCCGCCATTCCTGCCGCTATGGCATCGACACGCCGACGGAAGCCGAGTTGATTGCCAATCAGATGAGCGTGGAAGAAATCGCCAGACACCTGGGTGTGGACAGTCTCGCCTATCTGAGCATCGATGGGCTGGCCCGCGCTGTGGGCGGCGACGGCGGATTCTGCACCGCCTGCTTCAACGGCAACTACCCGGTCCAGTTTGACGATGCCGGCATGAAGCTGCAGCTCCGTTTTGCGGGGCTGTAAGTTTCGCGCCTCCAGCGGTCACGCGCCTTCGAAATGAGGGGATGATTCCAGCAGTCGCCGCAGCCGACGGGCGGACTGTTTCCTGACGATGTCGTGGAGGCTGCCGCCGGCGGCGTCCATCGTCACGATGCCTTCCATGTCGTTCACTTCCAGCTCCCACAGGGCTTCCGGTGGGCCGAGTTCATTGAGCAGGTACACGTTTTTTACCTGAACGATGCGGCGGGCGATGACAGACGAGGCACCGCCGATGGCGTGCACATATACGGCGCCGTGGCGTTTCAGCGCCTGCAGGGTGGACGCGCTCATGCCGCCTTTCCCGATGATCATGCGGGCACCGTAGCGGGCGATGACTGCCGCTTCATAGGGTTCTTCCCGCGCCGAGGTGGTGGGCCCCGCGCTGAGGATTGTCCAGTCATTTCCTCTGCGGCGGGACAAGGGGCCGCAATGGTAGATGGCCCCGTCCCGGATGAGCGGATCGATGAAGGCGGGCCAGGTTTCCACCATCATTTTGTGGGCGGCATCCCGGGCCGTGATCAGTGTTCCGCAGATGGACACCTCGTCGCCGATCGTCAGCTTTCGCATGGCGCCTTCGGTGGTGGGCAGTTCGATGCGAATCATGACCGGTGTCCCCGGGCTGGCGGGATGGCGCGATTTCCAAACACCGTCCGGCCGTCCGGATGGATGATGACACTGCAGCGACGGCAGGCCCAGCACATGTAGGAGATGGAGACGAACATGGAGGCGGGCACGCGGTGCAGGGCGCCGATTTTTACCCCCAGCAGCGTGGTGCGTCCGCCAAATCCCATGGGGCCGATGCCCAGGTCGTTGGCTTCGGTCAGAATTCTTTCTTCGAGCGCGGCCAGGGATGCCACCGGGTTGGTATCGGTGAGCAGTCGGAACAGCTGGTTCTTGGCCGTCATCATTCCGGTCACCCGGTCTCCGCCGATGCCTACGCCGAGAATCCCCGGCGCACATCCGCGTCCTCCCGCGCTGTACACGGCATCCAGTACCACGCGGCGTACGCCCTCCAGGTCGCGGCCCGCGTGCAGGCGTTCGTCCGGCAGCGCATACTGGGCGGAGACGTTTTCGCACCCGCCGCCTTTCAGCATGACCGAGGCGGCAATGGATTTCTGCTTCCATTGCGAAAAGGTGATGAACGGAAAGTCGACACCCAGGTTGTTGCCCGAATTTCTGCCCGTGACGGCATCAACCGCATTGCGCCGCAGGATGGAGCGGCGACAGGCTTCGGCGGTGGCGGCCCGGATATCCCTTGTGAGGGCTGGTGTGCTCACGGCCTGTGGATGGTGCACGTGCCAGATATTGGCGCCCGTGTCCTGGCACAGGGGTGTTCCCTGCTGTTGCGACAGGTCCACATTGTCGAGGATCGTCTGCAGGGCCCGGCTGGCGGCCGTGCCTGTCTGCTCGATGGAAAGACCTCTGACGATGGCTTCGCGCACATCGATTGGCAGTTCCGAAGAGGCGCGCTGCAGCAGCTCCATGAACAGGCGCTTCACTCCATGTACCCCAGTGCCTTCAGCGATTGGATCGCCTCAGCGGGAAGGGCAGCCCCCCGGGGAGGGCTGTTGTCATCAGCGGTATCCGATTCGGTGGGCAGATGCTCTTTACGTTGCCTGTTGAGCATGTCGATGAGGGAGCGACGGGACTCGCGGTAGGCGTTCAGATTCTGCTCCAGTCGCTGGAATTCCGGGTGGCGCCCCCAGATTTTTTTCTGTTCCTTCGGGTCCGTGGCCAGATCGTACATGTACGCACCCCGCCCCGTTTCCGGTTTGATGAATTTATAGCGCCCGTCAAACCAGGCGTGGCGCTGCCGCCGGAAGAGCTGGAATTCCATGTAACAGGGGCGATCTGCCGATTCTTCACCCCGCAGGAGGGGCATGATGCTGTCGCCTTCCAGATAGTCGGGCGGCGGGATGGAAAACCATTCGAGGAAAGTGGGCAGCAGGTCCTGCATGGGCACCGACCAGGGTACGCGGCGGCCCTTTCCCCACTGACCGCCGGGGGCGCGGATGATCAGGGGCACTCGCGTGACTTCGTCCTCATACTGGAATCCGTGGTTGAAGTCGCCGTGGTCCCAGTGCTCTTCGCCATGGTCGGCCGTGATGACCAGCCAGGTGTTGTCGAGGATGTGCAGTCGCTCCATCGCGTTGACCAGTCGATCAATCTGATCGTCGACGAAACGCACCTCCGCGTTGTACAGCGCGGTGACACATTCGATTTCTTCGGCGCTCGGCTTGAAGAAGTGCGCCTCGTATGCGGAGGGACCGAAGGGAGACCGCACCCGGTCGCATTTCTTTTTCTGAAACAGCCGCAGGGTACTTTTCGGCGGGCCGTACGGCGTGTGCGCGTCCATGTAGTGAACCATGGCAAAGAAATCCCGGTCGCGGTTTTCCTTGAGCCAGGAGATGGCGGCGTCGGTGATTTCGTTGGCCGGCCGGTGGGTAAACGTCTGGTCGTAGTAGTCCACGCCTCTGGCGAACCCCAGTGCCGGGTCGAGGAAGGGATTGGAAGAGAATACCGCGCTTTCATGGCTTTCAAGAAGTCCGGCCAGGGTCTGGAGCTGCGGATTCAGGGGAAACATGGTCACGGCGCCCACTCGCACAACGCCCTTCGACGCATTTTTCAGCCACTTGCCCGTGTGATGGATGCGGGGCGACACGCCCGTGAGCAGTGTGCCGAAAGAAGGGGCGGTCCACGGCGCTGCCGCATAGAACCGATCAAACATGATGGATTCGCCGGCAATGCGCGCGACGGCAGGGGTTGTGGGCAGGTGATAGCCGTAGGCGCTCATCCGGTCCACCCGCATGGTGTCGATGATAATCAGCATGAGATTCTGCCCGGGCGGGACGGGCTCAAGGATGGGCGCAAACGATTTGGCCGGAACGGCGGTGGACGGGCGATGGTCCAGGCTGCGGCAGGCCACAAGGGCAACGGCGGCGACGGCCGCAATAAACAGATGGCGCCACGGCGACGCGGTGGACGGGCGCACGCTCATTTGCTGAAAAAGGGCTGCTCGCCGGTGATGCCGCGCACGACCCGCTCCATCGTGTACGGGGTGCTCCCGAAGGTGTTGATGAGGGTGTCCGTGGAAAAGAGGTATTCCTGTTCGACAAAGGGATGGAAGTGGTTGACGAAAACGGTGGGGGTGCCGAGTTTCATCCAGCCGGTCATCATCAGACGGGCCGGCGGTCCTGACAGGCGGGCAACGTTGGTGCCGTAGTCGTGGCGGGCGCAGATGGAACAGACGATGAGGTCGAACTCGCCCGCGTAGACCCTGTCGAATATCGGTTCCGGCCAGGTGACATCGAGACTGGTCACATGATCGCTGCGGGCCGCAAGGGCGGCGGCCATGGCCGCGTGCAGTTCCTTTTCGGCGTCCGGCTTCATGCTGATGACGAGATGGGCCACCCGCGTGCTCTTTTCGATGGGGAAGGGCAGGATGCGGTTCCTGTCCCGCACCACGCGCACACAGCGATCAATCAGGGTCCGGGCAGCCGATTCGTGGCGGGATCGATCGATGTCGGTCGGCGGTTCAAGATTTCCGTCAAGCAGGCCCAGTTTGTCCTTCAGGGACACGATCCGCTCTGCCCTGGCGACCAGGAGTTCCCTGGCCAGCATGCCGCTGTCCAGTCGCTTTTTCATTTCTGTGTGGAAATAGTCCAGGTGCGGGAACAGCACACAGTCGCCCCCTGCTTCGAGGAATTTCACTGTGGCGTCAAAGCGGTTCATGAAGCCCGCGAAGCCCCCCATGTTGACCGCGTCCGACACAATCAGGCCGTCGAATCCCAGCTCGCCGCGCAGCAGGTCGGTGAGCAGTCGCTTTGAAATGGACGCCGGTGGAAAAAAGCCTGTGTCCTCCCATGGCCCATCGAAGGCGGGCAGGGAAATGTGGCCCGGCATGACCGCCACGGCGCCGTCGTCGATGAGCGCCCGGAACACCCGTCCGGAGGTGGCCATCCACTGCTCTTTTGACTGCGGGTTGCAGGAGACGGTGAGGTGCTGGTCGTAGATGTCGTAGCCGTCCCCCGGAAAATGTTTGATGGTGGCGATCATGCCGTTTTTCTGCATGCCGCGCATGAAAGCGGAGGCAATCCGGATCACCGTGTCCGGGTCGCGACCCGCCGCGCGCAGGGACACCATGGGACTGTCCATGATTGCGGCGATGTCCACGCAGGGGGAGAGGGACCAGTTGAACCCCGCTTCCCGGCCTTCGAGGGCGGCGGCGCGGCCCATTTCCCACGCCAGTTTTTCATCGCCGACGATGCCCGCGGCCATGAGGGACGGAAAGCGGGTGCCATCCGTGATCATGTCGCCGGGACCGTTTTCCATGTCGGTGGTGATGAGCGGCGGAAAGCTGCATCGAGCCTTGAATTCCGCGATGGCTGCCCGCAGCTTTTCCCGGGTGGAGGGATGAAAGAAGAGGGCGCCGAAATCCGTTTGATCGGGCAGCGGGTTGTGGGTGAAGCACTGGGGGCAGGCGATCTGGTTGAGCAGGGATTCCGTTGTCATGGCGGCCACAAGGCTGCGGGCGCGATCGGTAATGGGAATGGTGAATTTCATGGGGTCCGCCTGTTTATTCTCAGTCGGGAAACAGCAAGATTTTTTAACATATCTGTAACGGGAAAAAAAGTATCTACGCTGGCTGCAGCACCTGTTTCAATCGCCATTTTTCCAGGATGGGAAGCATGACCTGCTGGGCACCGCCCGTTTCCGCCACGATGAGGGGCGGATGGTCCGGTCGTTCGTCATGCAGGGCCAGCAGCCACTCCATGGCGTCCGCGCTGTCGCATACGCCTTCGCCGCGCCCCGGAAGAGACGCGATGATCGGGCCGTCGCCCACGGAATGGGTCCACATGGCGTCCACGGCCGCGCGGAAGGCGTCGGCACCAAACGACGTCCGTGGTCCGAGGCCCATGGCCATGACCTGTTTCTGGGGCAGGCGCCCCTCCGTGGGAAAGAGGCGGCATTCTCCCGGTCGTCCGGCAAATTCGCGGTCGATGATCGCGTTTGAGATGCGGCCCAGCAGTCGCCAGTCCACCAGTCCGGCCAGGCCCTGCAGGGGTTGCTTTTCCTCGAACAGGAACAGGCAGATGTCCGTTCCTCCCGCCGCTTCCACCCGGTCCAGCCTGGGCGCGACGAAGGAAAACGGCGGTTGGCTGGTTTTGGGACGGGTCAATCGATGGTTCTCTTCTCGCGGGCGATGCGATCGAGAACCCCGTTGACAAAGGCGGGCGACTCTTCGGCGCCGTAGCGCTTGGCCAGTTCCACGGCTTCGTTGATGATGACCCGCACCGGGGTTTCCAGATCGTTGCACAGCTCGTGCACGGAGAGTCGCAGGATGTTTCGATCGACCCGGCTCATGCGTTCCAGTCGCCAGTTGTCGCTGGCCGCGACAATGGTGTC
>JAKQNG010000322.1 GCA_029565915.1 Deltaproteobacteria bacterium | reverse complement strand
GTCGGATGCCCCGTGGTGGATGCAGTCCAGCGCCGTTTCTTCGCCGATGGCGCCGGAAACGATGATGAGCGGAATATCGAGGCCGGTTTTCTTGAGCAGGTCGATGGCTTCCATTCCGTTGAAGGCGGGCATGTGGTAGTCGCACAAAATGATGTCCCATGGTGTGCTTTCCAGGGCCCGGCTCATGTCCCGGGCCGTCTGCACCCGCTCGACTTTCGGTTCATAGCCGTTTTTTTTCAGCGCGCGGGTCAGAAGCAGCGCGTCGTCTTCCGAATCTTCAATCAAAAGCACGTTCAGGGGTTTTGGCATTTTCAGGCTCCCAGGGTGAAATAAAAAACAGCGCCTTTTCCTTCTTCCGCTTCGGTCCAGATGCGTCCGTTATGGCGTTGGATGACGCGCTGGACCGTCGCGAGGCCGATTCCCGTTCCCGGGAACTCATCCGCCCGGTGGAGGCGTTCGAAAGGCATAAAGATCCTGTCGGCATAAGCCATATTGAAGCCCACGCCGTTGTCCCGGACAAAGAGGACCGTGTTGCCGTTTTGGACAAAAGACCCGAATTCGACGCGAGGCCTCTCCTGCTTCCCCGCGAATTTCCGGGCATTGTCCAGCAGGTTGGTCATGACGATGCGCATCATGCGCTGGTCCGCGTTGACGGTGATGCCGTCCTGAATCACCAACTCCAGTTTGCCCGATGGACTTTGCTGCTGAAAATCGGCTGCGATCTCTCGAACCATCTCGCTGATATCGAAGTTCTGCCGGTAGAAGTCGGATTTCATTACCCGCGAGAGGCCCAGCAGGTCGTCGATCAGCCGGTTCATCTGCTGTGTGGCGTGCTGGATTCTTTCCAGGTATTTATTCCCTTCCGCATCCAGACGGTCGCTGTAGTCTTCCATGAGGGCGTTGCTGAACCCGTCAATGGTGCGCAGCGGCGCCCGCAGATCGTGTGAGACGCTGTAGCTGAAGGACGCCAGCTCCCGGTTGACCTCCTCGAGAGTCCGGTTGATCGCCGTGAGGTTTTGCGCGTTTTCATTGAGATCATCCACCAGGTTCAAAAGCGCCAGCTGTCTGTCGCGCAGATCCCGGGTCTGATCCGCGACTCTCTGTTCCAGCGCCTGATTGAGGCGTCGAATATCCTCTTCGGCCTGCCTGCGTTCGCTGATATCGGTCATGGTGTGGACGGCGCCGGCGAAGCGTCCCTCGTCGTCCAGAATCGGATCCACTGTGGTAAGATACCACTTTCCCGCGACGGATATGTCTATGGATTCACGCTGCAGGGATTCCCTGGCCCGCAAAACGGGGCATTCGGGAACCGGTCCTGTTGTGCCGTGAACGATTTCCCGGCAGCAGCGGCCGGTCATTTCTTCCGCCGTTTGAGCGAAAAGGCGCCGGGCCGCTTCGTTCGAGCGCAGGACGCGCTGGTTCCGATCCATCAGCCAGATCGCGTCACTGGTGGCGTCGAATGTTTTCTGCCACTGTGCCTGCGCCGCGCGCATTTTCTCCTCGGCCCTTTCCTGTTTCGAGATGTCGTTGAAACTGGCCAGCAGGCACTGCACCTGCCGGATGGTGATGGTCTGCACGGAAAACAGCCCCGTCAGAATTTCCCCCGATCTTTTGTGGAACGTCAGCTTCCGGTCCGTCACAAAACCTTCTTTCAGGATGTCATTGAGGATGACAAGACGATCTTCCTCGTTGACCCACAGGCCCAGTTCCTGCGTGGTTTTTCCGCGGACTTCCGTTTCGTCATACCCGGAGAGCATCGAGAACCCCTCGTTGACTTCCAGGATCTTTCCGTCGGAAAGGCTCAACAAAACGAGTGCGTAGGGTGAAAAACGAAACGCGGCGGAATACTTCTCTTCTTCGGTCTTGATTTCTTCGTTGAGCCGCTGATTGTACATGAGTGCCAGCGAGAAAGTAAGCGCGACAAACAAGAGCTGCTGGGCGATCATGCTCAGGGCGATGGA
>JAKQNG010000317.1 GCA_029565915.1 Deltaproteobacteria bacterium | reverse complement strand
TGTCCGAGTCCGAGTCGGTGTCGCTGTCCGAGTCGGTGTCGCTGTCCGAGTCGGTGTCGCTGTCCGAGTCGGTGTCGCTGTCCGAGTCGGTGTCGCTGTCCGAGTCGGTGTCGCTGTCCGCATCGCTGCTGTCCGAATCCTGATCACCATTGCCGCTGCGGTGGCAGGAGGGCAGAACCGCGAGAATGAAAAAGCTGAACAGCCATTTGTCGATATGTTGCATGAAAAACCTCCGTGATGGATATGTGGCCATCATACCACCCGCCGGGTGGCGGGAAGGGAAAAACATGGGCCTGTTTCGGGCAACAATTCCGCATGGCGACGGGACGTTACATGACGTAAAATAGACCTGACGAATCCAATGGAACCGACGAAAGCAGGTCCGATGAAATACGCCATTCCCTTCATTCTGTTTCTGGCTGCGCTGCCGCTCCACTCCGCGGAGCCCGACCCCAAGGCGCTGTTCGTTCAGGGCAATGCGGCATTCAACGCGGGCGATTTCGTTGCCGCTGCCGACCTGTTCCGGCAGGCCTGGGCCGCCAAGCCCTCATGGAAGCTCCTGTACAACATCGGGCAGGCGGAGGCTGCGGCAAAACGCTACGGGCTTGCCCTTGATGCCTTCGAAAATTATCTGGCGGAAGGCGGAGACGAAATTGACAACGAGCGCAACAACACTGTGATGGATGAGATCCGGCGGATGCGCATGCTGGTGGGCTCCGTGGAAGTGGACGCCCCTAACGGTGCGGAGCTGTTCGTGGACGGTGCCTCCCGGGGGGTGGCACCCTTCGGGGTGGTGCGGATTGAAATCGGTTTGCGGCAGGTGGTCATCCGGTTGGACGGCGTGGTGATTCACGAGGCGCAGACAAAAATCGCCGGTGGTGTGACCACAAAGATCGTTGCGAAGGCGCCCACGGAAAACCCGACGGAGCCGCCTCCGGCCGGGCCATCAGACAAGGAACCGGGAGCGGAGACGCCGACTGCTGCCCCGGCGGATCGACCTGTGGAAGAACACCCTGCGAAAGACGGCCCGTCGCCCCTGCTGGTTGCGGGATGGACCCTCACGGGACTTGGCGCCGCAGCCCTGATTGTGGGCGGTGTGATGGGTGGGCTCGCCCTGTCCGGCGAATCGGCCCTGGCCGATGACTGTCCCGAACAGGTGTGCACGGACGCGGACCTCCAGGATGACATCGACGCAGTGACCCTGAAGGCGAACCTCAGCACGGCCCTGCTCATCGGCGGCGGCGCACTGGCAGCCACCGGCGCGGTGCTGCTCATTGTCGGTTTCAAGAAAAGGAAGAGCGAGTCGGCGGTACAGCTCCTGCCCCGGGGCGCTCCCGGATTTGCCGGACTGACTCTCGAAGGGAGGTTCTGAACATGACGCGACGCATGGCGGTGATGCTGGTTGTCCTGTTCGCTTCTGCCGGCTGCGCGCAGATCATCGATATCGGCGGCTACAGCGTGGACACGAACGGGTCAACGGATGCGGACAGCGATTCGGACGTGGACAGCGACTCGGATTCGGACAGTGACTCGGACGGGGACACGGACACGGGCATTGTTTCGACAAACTGTATGACCGATGTGGACTGCGGGGATGGCGCATTCTGCCGGATGGATGGCTGCGGCGGCGTGATGGGCGAATGCGAGGCGATCACCTCCGCCTGTCCGGACCTGTACGCGCCGGTCTGCGGGTGCGACGGCAGCACCTACTCCAACCAGTGCATGGCCTTTTCGGTGCCGGTCTCCATTGCCTACGACGGAGAATGCGGCATGGAAACCGATCCCTTCGATACGGAAATCATACCGGACACGGACACGAATTCAGCTTTCACGGTCTACGACGGCGGCTATGTGGTGTCCGGTCCCTGGCACGGCTATGCGATTCCGTTCATCAATGGCGAGGGTTCCAATATGGATCCCGTGGACTTTTCGGGACACGTGGTTGGGTCGCCCTTGTGCATTACCGGAGCCATTGCTCCGGATGTGCAATACCTGAGCAATGCGGGCATCGAGTTCAACCTGCGCCAGGCCTTCGGCGACGTGCTGGGGCCCACCGCACCGGTGAATCCGGGCTCCATGCTGCTGAACATCGGAGTGACGTTCGATGTCCCTGCCTCCGTGCCGATCCGGGTCTTCCTCGTGGGCCCCGGAGGGGACAGCAACCCGGAGGACATCTGGTGCTCGGATATTCTGAATGGATGGACGGGCTTCCAGATAACCGGTTTCAACACGCAGTGCTGGGACCCGACGGGAGGGGGCAGTGATTACAACTACCAGCCCATCGAGAAGGTGAGGGTGGTCATTCAGGGAGATGCGTCGGAACAGGTGCCCTTCGAGCTGTGCCTCGACGGTGTGCAGCTGGATTCGTACGTAGAACTCACGCCCGAAGGCACGATGGTGGATCAGTACGCTTCGGCCAGCGTGTTCCGCAACGGCCAGAATTACATGCTGCTGAACAACGTCTTCATCGGTGGTGGCGATTCGCAGGATCTCTACTACCTGGGCAACGAGTTTTCCGTCACCCGCCAGATTCTGTCCTCCGGCGGCATCATTTCTTCACCGCTGGCGTTCATCGGCAATCACTGGGGACAGGCGACCGGGACCAGCGGACTGCCCATGGAGATGAATGACATCCGCAACATCCCCGCCCATTTTTCGTGGGACGCGACGGGTGTGACGGGCAGCTACCGGGTGTTCTATGACCTGCCCCTGCAGCAGGATGCGGCGGAGAATCAGAATGCGACGGCCTTTGAGGTACTGGTGGTACTGGACCAGACCGCGGATGTGGTGGCCATGGGTTCCCTTGTGCAGACCGGCGTCGAGATTCCCCGGGCTGGGTTCTTTGACATGTGGGTGGGCGACATGGGGACCGGCGTGCCCCTTGTCACCTATGTTCCGCAGGTGATGCCCCTCAACGGCGTCGACCTGGACCTGCGGGAGTTCATCCTCCATGCGGCCTCGGCCAACGGAATCGCTTCCGGCTATCTCTCGTCGGTCCAGGCGGGTTTTGAGATCTTCTACAGCGGCGGCGCGGGCCTCGCCGTTACCGACCTGTACTTCCACGTGAATTGACGACAGCGGAAGGGATATCTCCAGCCTCTGCTGGCAGTTGTGCATAATTTGAATGAAGGGATTGGGGGACTCATGAATCAAATCCTGTGTCTCATGATTGTTATGACGTTGTTGCAGGCCTGCGATGACAAAAACGCATACACGGGTTTTGTTGCCCCGGAATTTGAAGACGAGGACGATGAATGCGGACACATGACAACGGAATCCATTGGCTGGGAGGAGCCCCTTGACAACGGTCCTTCGCCGTCGGCGCGGTTGTCGGATTTGGAAGGAGAATGTGTCGGCTTGTTTTCCTGGGCCGCCGATGTTGCGGATGGCATCATCGTTTCCCCGATGAGTGGAGAATCGGTCATCCACGTGACGGTGGCGTTTGCGCACGACCAAATCTACCTCACTCGTTATGATGCGTCGACAGCCGATTCGGACAGGGAATGTCCGTCTTTCGTTCTGTACGTACCTGTCACCCTCAGTCTGGCAACTGAGAACGGCGTATTGGTGGACGAAGTTCAGGATGAGCTGGCATACAGCGATCTGATGCCGTCTCCATTAATGCTTTTTCTTCAATCGTTGGAGGAGACGGGCGGAACACTGCAGGTCGATCTTCCGCAAGGAGCCACCGGTTCACTGCTTTACCGCACCGGTGGCAGCGCCGGCATCTGTTCCGGCAGTGTGATGCTGTGGACCATGGAGCGCGATGAAAACGGTATACTCAATGCCGGAACGATCCTTCTGGGAAGCTGGCAGCCATCGTCGTCGCGTTGAGAAACCAACAGTTATTTGCGGGACGACCCCCTGTGCCGGGTCGGCGACACATACCGCTAGGAATGGGTTTCGCATGTCCACCCGGTTTCGCCGTGATCCAGTTCGATTTCACGATTTGTTTTCATGAACCGGATTCTACCACAGGCGTGGTCACGAAGAACTATTCGAAGATCGTCCGCACAGGACGGAACCCTGCTAGGTAGAGGCGTCCATGAGGATAGAAACCGATTCCCCACGTTGGGTTCACGATACAGCCGGTATCTCCGAACATACCACCGCGGTGTCCCTTCTCTTCCCCGGAGAGTGGACCGATAGGATCGATCATGCTTTCATCTGGATTCTGGTAATCAAGAGGCTGTCCATCTGAAAAATAGTCTTCCCATTCAACGACATTTCCCAACGTGTCATAGAGCCCCCACGGGTTCGGCAGCTTCTGCGCCACCGGATGAAGCTCATCGCCGGAGTTGAAGCAATACCATGCAATGTCGTTGAGAGACGGCTGCTCGCTGCAATGTCCGATCTGTTCGCCGATCAGATCACCACCGTAGGTACGGGTTTCTGTCACGTTTGCTTTCGCGGCATATTCCCATTCCGCTGTCGTCGGCAGACGATAGCCCGGACAAGCATACCAATCGGCGAATTTATGAATTTCTCCGGAGCACGTGAACACTCGGGATTCATCCCAGCAGCCTTCTTCCTCCCACGGATCATCCGGCCCGCATCCGGTTCCCACTTCATTGCGACATGTACTCAGATCGTAGCAGGTCTCCAGACCTTCCAGCAGAGACAGCTTGTTGCACCAGACGAGTGCTTCATAGAAGTTGATGAAGGTTACCGGCTTGTCCGCACCGACATTTTTTGACGGGTTCGGGAGAACCAGAGCTTCCCATTGCGCCTGTGTAACTTCGGTTGCGGCGATAACAAAGGATCGCGTCAGGGTGACGGGAACCTGCTTTTCATCTCCACCTCTGCAGGGATAGTCGGGATCTGAACCGAAGGTGAAAGAGCCGTGTGTGATTTCAATCCAGTCAATTGCTGGACTGGTTTCACTTCCAGAAATTGCATCATATGGTTGATGAGAGCTTTCGTGGTCGTTAGCTTCGTCGCGTGCGCTGCAGGCAACGGTCAACGCACCAATAAGGACCAATCCTGTTGAGGATAGGGTTGACTGTTTCATGACATTGACCTCAGTAAGTGTAGATGACTTTTGCGTTTTCACCGGTTTGTCTGAACAGTCTGCCTTTATCAACCCCGTACAAATCGACCGCCGAATCTCGGACATGGCTCCATCTGCTGCCAATGCGGTATTCTTTGGCTGCGCGTTGTTCGTCGGGAACCATGACCGTGGAGCATCCACCCCAGGAACAGGATGATTCCAGGTGTCTCGTTGGAGAGATATACCGCCACGCGTGGGTC
>JAKQNG010000295.1 GCA_029565915.1 Deltaproteobacteria bacterium | reverse complement strand
GACCTGGGGTGGGCCGGGTGGGATGGGCGGCCTCGGTGAGCAGATCCGTGGCCAGGTTGGAGGTCATCACGATCACCGTGTTCTTGAAATCGATGATCCGCCCTTCGCCATCCGCCAGCATGCCCTTGTCGAACACCTGGTAGAAGATGTTCATCACCTCGCGATCGGCCTTCTCCACCTCGTCCAGCAGCACCACGCTGTAGGGCCGTCGCCGTACCGCCTCCGTGAGCTGACCCCCTTCCTCAAACCCAACATAACCCGGGGGCGCACCGATCAACCGCGCCACCGCGTGCTTTTCCATGTATTCGCTCATGTCGATGCGCACCATGTTCTGCTCATCGTCAAACAGAAACTCCGCGGTCGCCCGCGCCACTTCCGTCTTGCCCACCCCCGTGGGTCCGGTGAACAGAAACGACGCGATGGGCCGATGGATGTCCTTCAATCCGGCCCGGGACAACCGCACGGCCTTTGCTACTTTATCGATGGCCACATTCTGTCCAATCACCCGCTGCTTCATCCGCGCCTCCATCTGCAGCAACCGATCCCGCTCTCCTTCCACCATGCGCGCCACTGGAATGCCCGTCCATTTCGACACCACCTTCGCGATATCCTCGTCGGTCACCTCTTCCCGGATGAACAGCTCCTCTTCGGGAATCGCCGCCAGGGTTGCGCTGATGTCCGCCTGTTCCTTCTCCAGCCGGGGCAGCACGCCGTAGGTGAGCTCCGCCGCCTTTTCCCAGGCGCCGTTGCGCTGGGCCGCCGCCGCCGCCGTGCGGGTTTCGTCCACCTCGCGCTTCAGGGTTTTTGCCCGTTCCACCAGCTCCCGCTGCCGCTTCCACCGCGCCATCATAGCCGTGGACTGCTCGGACAGGGCCGCCAGCTCCTCTTCAATTTCCGCCACCCGGACCTCGTCCTTCTCGAATTTCATGGCCTGACGCTCAATTTCCCGCCGGGCAATGCGCCGCTGCAGGTCGTCGATCACGGAGGGAACGGATTCCACTTCCATCTTCAACCGGCTGGCCGCCTCGTCCATCAGGTCAATGGCCTTGTCCGGCAGAAACCGATCCGTCACATAGCGGGCCGACAAGCGGGCCGCCGCGATCAGCGCCGCATCCTGAATGCGGATGCCGTGATGGACCTCGTATTTTTCCTTGATGCCCCGCAGAATGTCGATGGTGTCTTCCACCGACGGTTCCCCGATGAACACGGGCTGGAACCGCCGTTCCAGGGCCTTGTCCTTTTCCACGTACTTGCGGTATTCGTCGAGGGTCGTCGCGCCGATGCACCGCAGCGCGCCTCTGGCCAGAGCCGGTTTCAGCAGGTTTGCCGCGTCCTGGGAACCCTCCGCGGCACCGGCACCGACGATGGTGTGCATCTCGTCGATGAACAGGATGATCCGCCCCTCCGACGCAGTGACTTCCTTCATCACCGCCTTCAGGCGCTCCTCGAACTCTCCGCGGAATTTCGCCCCGGCCACCAGGGCCCCCATGTCCAGCACCAGCACCCGTTTGTCCTTCAGGCTCTCGGGCACATCGCCGTTCACCACCCGTTGGGCAATGCCGTCCGCAATGGCCGTCTTTCCCACCCCCGGTTCGCCGATCAGCACGGGATTGTTCTTGGTCCGCCGCGAAAGCACCTGCATGGTCCGCCGCACTTCCTCATCCCGGCCGATGACCGGATCGAGTTTTCCCCGGCGCGCCAGCTCCGTGAGGTCGATGCAGTATTTTTCCAGGGCCTTGAACTTCGACTCCGGATCCGCATCGGCGACCCGCTGGTTGCCGCGGATGTCCTGCAGGGCCCGCCGGATTGTCTCTTCTATGATACCATTATCTTTAAGTATTCTGAATGATTCAAGTTTTTTAGAATCTGCCATGGCCAGAAGAAAGTGCTCTGTCGATACATATTCATCCTTCAGCCCGTCCGCCACGGACATGGCCCGATCCAGCAGCAGCTTGATCCCGCTGCCCGGATAGAGCTGACCGCCCTCTACCTTCGGCTGTCGGCTGAGAAACTCCTTTGCACCCTTCGCCACCCGGTCGGCAGTGCCGCCGATGCGATCCAGCACCGGCCGCACCAGGCCGTCCTCCTGGGCAATGAGCGCCGCCAGCAGGTGCACATCCGTCACCTCCCCGTGTCCGTGCTGCCGCGCCGCCGATTCCGCCGCCGCCAGCGCTTCCCTCGATTTCACCGTTAGCCTGTCCATCATCATGATACCCGTCCTCCTGCACAGAGAGTATGCGCGGCGCCGGTCCAGTCAACGGGTCAGGATGTTCAGCGGTGGATGAAGGCGTCGATGCCGGACAGCTCCAGCCCCGGTTCGCCCCGGGCCGCCCGCCGGGCGTTGCGTTCCGCCAGCCACTCCAGGATGAGGGGCAGGGCACGGGTGGTCACGCGATTCGTATCGTGAAACAGAAAAATGCCACCGCCTGGATTTTCCTCCACCACCTGCTGCGCCCGGGAAAGCAGCTCCCCTGCCGTGGTGGACTTCCAGTCCAGGGGATCGAGGTTCCACATGACCACTGTGTATCCCTCGGTGCGCAGCCGTTCCGCCGTCCCGTCATCCACCCGGCCGAAGGGCGGTCGGAACAACCGGGGAAGCCGTCCCGTAATCTCCTCTACCTGCCGCGCCACCTGGGTGACTTCCTGTTTCCATCCGGCGTCGTCCAGCGCCGTGATGTCCGCATGGGAAAACGTGTGTGTGCCAATAAAATGACCCCGTCGATGGATGTCCCGCAGCACCGCGCGGTTCTCCTCGGCGCCGGCCGTCCGCTCCTGAAACCGGTGGCCGTTGACAAAAAATGTCCCTTTTACGCCCCAGCGATCGAGCTGGTCCAGCAGCACCGGTGTGGTGCGGTGATCCGGGCCGTCGTCAAAGGTGAACGCGATCTTCCCCGGGGCTTCGCCGCCGCGCACGATGCGCCCGTTGCCCAGCAGCGGATCGATGCGGTTGCCGTCCGCGGGCTTCAGCTTGTAGCGGATATCCGGCAGCGCACCGAAGGACAATGCCACGGGCGGCGCCAGCAGCAGCGCCACCGCGAGAATGGCAAACAGCCGGTGCAGCAGGACTGTCATTTAAAAGGGAATGTCGTCGTCGTCAAAGGGAGGCGGACTGTCAAACCCGGCGCTGCTCACGGGCCCGCCGCCACCACCACCACTGCCGCCGCCCGCCGCCGCGCCCTGCCCGCCGCCTTCGCCGCGTCCACCGCCGAGAAACACCACCCGCTGGGCATTCACTTCGGTCATGTAGCGCTTCGTTCCGGTCTTTTCATCGTCCCAGCTTCTGGTCCGCAGGCTGCCCTCGATATATACCTGCCTCCCCTTGCTTAAGAATTTCCCCACGTTTTCGCCCTGTTTTCCCCACACCACGATGTTGTGCCACTCGGTCCGCTCCTGTCGCTCGCCGTTCTTGCCGCTGTAGGTTTCGCCGGTGGCCAGCGTGAACCGGCACCGCGCCGTGCCGCTCTGGGTGTATTCCACCTGCGGATCCTTGCCCAGGTTGCCCACCAGGATTACTCGATTGACGCCATCAGCCATGTCTCACCTTCTCTTCCGTAATGGTCAGATTCTGACCAGTCTGAATTCCTCATCCAAACAGCGCCAGGGCCCGCTGCCGCTCCTCCGCGGTCATGGTCACGTGCCCCGCGCCGAGCCATGCCACCGCCCCATTCTTCACCAATCCACGCGCGCCGTCTCCCAGTTTTTTCAATTCTTCTGTCAGCCACCGATCCGCATCCGCCCCCGCCTGAATCTGTTTCACCAGCCCCGGGAGCACCACCCTGCACAGGGCGATGCGGTTTTCCACCGTCACCAGGTCGGACACGAGAAGCGCCTCCGCCGGCAGCTCACCGAACACGTCTCCCAAAACCTCTCTGCCAAGACAGAATCTGACTACTTCGCCTGCCACGTGATCGGCAAACAGATTGGTTTCATTAATAATTTCATCAAGTTGCAAATTACTTACCGATTTCAACAGATTGTCCGATGCATCATCCAGCGTGCCGCCGAGCCTTGCGGCCGACGGAACCTCCACATAGATTTTCGACTTGGGTTCGGTACCGGAGGGACGCACCACCACCCGGACCGTTCCCCGCCTGCCGCCATCGAGATCAAACTGGAGGACGTTGCGGCTCGCAGCGTCCGTACCGCTGCGCAGAGGGCCGCCGGCCACATGGTGATCGACAAAACGACGCACCCGCATACCCGCCAGTGCCGTCGGCGGATTCGTCCGCAGCACATCCTGGATGCGGCGGATGTGGGCCAGTCCGTCAATACCTTCCATGACCAGGGAGCGCTGCACATTGCGAAAATATCCATACACCCGCCAGATGTCCCGCAGCAGATGGCCCATGGTGCGTCCGCGATCCTTCAGTTCAGAAGCAAGGGCCGCCAGCGTCACCGCCGCACCACAGGCATCCTTGTCGCGCACGTGGGGCGAGACGAGATAGCCGTGGCTCTCTTCACACCCCAGCACCCAGTCGCCAATGCCGCCCGCCACCGTATCCCTGCCGACCTGTCCCTCTCCGGCGGGAGGAAATCCGCCGTCGGTTTCCAGGCAGCGGAGCACATCGCCGATGTATTTGCACCCCACCATCAGGTCGCCCACCACCTGCAGTCCGTTGGACCGGGCAATCACCCGCTGCAACTCAGAGGTCACCAGGGTATTGACAAAAATGCCCCGCGCCGGCAGACGCCCGTTTGCGCGCATCGACGAGATGAGACCCTGCAACAGCAGCACGCCAATTTCATTTCCGTTAAAAAAGGAAAGCCGTCCATCCTCCTGTCTGGCCACAATGCCCAGTCGATCCGCGTCCGGGTCCGTGGCAAATCCGATATCACAGTTGTAATCAGTGCAGGTCTGCTGCAACCGCTCCATCGACTCGGGCACTTCGGGATTGCCGATACGATAGCGCACCGGCGCAAACGAACCGTCAAAGGCCGACTGACTCTCCACCAGGTGCACGGTGAATCCCAACGCCGGGAGCACCTCATTCACCGTGGTCATGCCCGTTCCGCACAGGGGCGTGTAGCCGATTCGCGCGCTGCGGGACGCAGATAGACACAAGGATCGATTGAGATCAATGTAAGACCGGTGGTGGGACGGATGGACAAACGCGATAAGCCCCCGGTCCACTGCTTCTTCATAGGGCATCGTCTCCACGCGGGTGACCTGTTCCACCACCGCCAGCAGGGCCTCGTCGTCCGGCGGAATCTCCTGACCGCCGTGGCGGTTGTAGAATTTGCCGCCGTTGTCGTCGGGATGATTGTGGGAAGCGGAAATATTCAGGCCGCCCGCAGCGCCGTACGCCCGGATGAGAAAGGACAGCTCTGGCGTGGAGATGTAGCGATCGGTGCACTTCTTCTGTCCGTTCCCGTCCACCAGAGGGCCGGTGACGTGGGCGGTGATGCCGTTGGCCGCGTACACGGTGGCGCTGATACGGGCCAGGTCGAGGGACGTGAGGCCGGACAGAGGTCCGGTCACCCCGGGATACATCCCGCGCAGATCGAGAAACTGCCGGACGTCGTGGGCGACAACGACGCAGATGTCACCACGAAGGCCCAGCACCTCCCGCAGATAGTGGCAATGTCCCTGCACGGAGAGGCCGATGGTGACCGGATTGATGCGGTTGGGACCGGCGCCCACGGGTCCACGCCGACCACCGGTGCCAAACGGAATCATCCGCCAGAAGCTGTCGAGCAGCACACCATACTTACCCCGCCCCAGCAGGGAATCCACATAGGGCAGGTAGGGTGCGTACATCTCTTCTTCGAGCCATTCCTTCAGGTGATGAAGGGCCGCCGCCACGACGGACGGGTCCGCGCCGAGCCGTTCGAATTCCACCTGCGCCATCTGCCATCTGTTCATTCGATGCTCCCTCGCTGGCAATTGTTCTTCATCGAAAGTCTGGTATCCTATACGCACCTTCAACAGTAAAGATTTTTGCAGGAGGACACCCCATGTACAGAGTCACCATTCACCTGCAGACCACCGCGGCCCAGCAGCTCGTCGACGTCACTGAAGAACTGCGCCGTGTTGCCGCTGCCCATCCCGAAGCGCTCCTCATGGCGCTCTTCGCCAGGGGTGCCACCGCCGCGGTGATGGTGCAGGAAAACTGGGATCCGGGGTGACATTATCTGAAGGAGAAAGAGATATGGACTATCGACTGATCTGTCTGTGGTTGGGCGCGGCGTTTCTGTGCGGTTGTCATCCGGCCGAACAGTACCCGTCCGGATTGGGCACCGACGGGGATACCGACGGGGATACCGACGGAGATACCGACGGGGATACGGACGAGGATGCCGATTCCGATGGTTTGCCCGATGCGCTGGAACATCCGGAGGGACTCGACGCCCTGTCGCCGGAGGAGCAGGCCGCTTATGGGGCAATCATCGATGAGTACCGGGATTCCCTGAACATTACCGCCGACGACCTGCAGGCGCGCTACCCGGCTCCGGTCGAGAGTCTGACCCATCACCCGGCGGATGCCCGGGGGCTCGATCTGATCCAGGGCTCCCCTCTCGCTCTCGATGCGACCTCCATCGACGCATTGAATGCCAACGGGTTTGCCATCTCAGAAAACCGGACCTTTGATTCCATGTTCCACGGCTACATGGCCATCTACGAACACCACCTGCCCGTGTACGTGTCCGCCGACGCCATCCTGGACGCGGTCCACCGCTCCTACGACGAAATTCTGAAAGTGGTCGAAGGAGGGCTGCTGGGCAATGAGCTGGAGGCCATCCTGGAACAGATGCGCGCCGGGTTGACGGATGCGACGTACGACGATCAGCTGAAGAGCGACCTGGATCTCTATCTGGCGGTTGCCCTGTCGCTCCTGACCGGCGTCGCGCAATCGCCGGTGGCCGGTGCCCGCGAAACCGATGTCACCTTCCTGCACAGTCAGGCGATGACCGCCGAAGGCGTCAGCAGCATCGAGTTGTTCGGCGCCACGCGGGAGGTGGACTTTTCCCAGTTTGCCCCGCGGGGCCACTACACCGACACGCAAAAACTGGAGAACTATTTCCGGGCCTTGATGTGGCTCGGACGCATTGACATGCGGATGGTGGAGACCGACCCGCTGGGACAGCCGGTCCTTCGTCGGCGACAGGTGGAGGCCGCGATGGCCTGCGGCGAATTGATGGCGCCGGTACTGGATCGCTACGAACGGGTGAACACCATACTGGAACGGTTCGTGGGCAAAAGCGACAGCATGACCCCGACACAGGTGGATGACCTCATGGAAGCCCTGGACATCAATCGCGCGAGCGACTTGAACAGCATTGACGACGAAACCCTTCAGGCCACCATTCTGAGAGGCGGTTTCGGCCACCAGCAGATCGCCAGCCACCTGATGGTCAACGGGCTGACCTCCGGCACGTTGCCGCTCTCTTCTTCGTTCCTGATCTTCGGACAGCGCTATGTGGTGGATTCCCACGTGTTCGCCAACGTGGTGTACGACCGGGTGGCGAACGGCACCGTGCGCCGCATGATGCCCGACCCTCTGGATGCGGCGTTTGCAGCGCTGCAGAACAATCATGCAGTGACCCTGCTGCGCGACTCCCTCGAAACGTACCAGTACGCACCGGACCTGCACATGATGCGGTACATGGTGGACGCCTACGACGACGACTTCTGGGATGAGAACCTGTACAACGGCTGGCTGGGCGCCCTGCGGGCATTGTCACCGGCTGATGACCCGGGACTGCCCGGGATCGCAAAGACCGAACCGTGGGCTCGACGGATGCTCAATGCCCAGCTCGGGAGCTGGGCCCAGTTGCGCCACGATACCCTGCTCTATGCCAAGCAGTCGTACACGGGCATTCCTTCCTGTGGGTTCCCCGAGGCCTATGTGGATCCCTATCCGGCGTTTTTTGCTGCCCTGGAACGCTACGCCGACAAGGGACTGGAGCTGACGGTCATCCTCGATGAAGTCGCCCCGGGCAGCTGGATGGCAAACCAGATCGGCAGCTATTTCACCGAGCTGGGATTTGTCAGCGAAATCCTGGGCGAAATGGCCACGGCGCAGCGAAACGGGGTGCCGTTCAACGATGCCCAGCTGGGATTCATCAACGACCTGGTGCGCATGGAACCCGAAGATGTCGAATGCACCTTCGTCGACGTCCCCACCGGGTGGTACGCGCGGCTGTTCTACCACACCGATTTTGCCACCGACCGGAATCCCACCATCGCCGACGTGCACACCCAGCCGGCCGACGAAGCGGGCAACATGGTGGGGCGCATCCTGCATGTGGGAACAGGCCTGCCCCGGCTGATGGTGGTCACCGTGGACAACTGCGAGGGCCCGATGGCGTACGCGGGGGTGGTGTTCTCCTATCACGAAAAAATAACCGAAAACTTTGAACGGATGGACGACGATCAGTGGCACGCCGAACTCGATGCCGGCCCGGCCGACGACGTGCCGTGGATGGAGAGCCTGGTCACTCCGTAATCTGCCACCTGCTTTCGCATCCTCAGAAGGCGAGCTGGAGCTGGGAGCGCACGACGATATCGGATTGCGCGGCGGGGCCGTCCTGCTGGAGGAGGCCCCCCGCTTCGGTCTGCCACTTCAGGTTGTGACCCCGGAAATAGCAGGAGATGCCGCCCAGGATTTCGTGCAGCGCATTGTCCGCGCCAGACGCGTTGTACAGGGCGTAGCGGAAAACCGGCTGGACCTTCTGCGCGATGACGTATCCCGCCTGCACATGCAGGCCGAGGGCGCCGAATCCCTGGTTCTTCCAGTACAACCCGTCCTGGGCCGTGGCCGCATAGAACGCGCCCGTGCTTGAAAAACCGTATGCCTTGAACATGTAGTCGATGGTGCCGCGCACATGGCCGTCGTTGCTGTTGTCCGCGTCCAGGTCCACCACGCCGTTCAGGCCCATGCCGAATCTCGGCGCGCCGCCCTCCAGATCCGCCTCGCTGTAGCCGTTCAGTTTGTTCGTGTTGAAGCCGACCCGGGCCACCAGGGCCGGATCGAACACGTCGGGGACGTTGGTGAATTTTCCGGTAACACCGTCCGGCTGTCCCGCGTCGTCCAGCTCCACTTCGCCTTCGAACCAGGGTTTTTCCCCGGTACCGTTGAACACGCCGATGACCCATTCAAACACCGGGCTCTTCGCATAATCGTTGTGCAGGGCGATGCCGATGTCGCGGCCGGCGTTGAACTTCTTGTCCGTGATGGCGCGGCCTGTGAACTCAAACTTGCTGCTCGGCGTGATCTGCTGGCGGGAGAACGGCCGGATCCACTGGCCCACCCGGAGTTGCAGCACTTTTGGAATGAACGCGAAGTCCACGTAGTAGTCTTTCAGTGAGGCGTTGCCGTTGCCGAAGTCGGTCTGGAATCCAAAGGTGATCTGTTTTGAAAAGACATTGCCCTTGAAGTTCAACCGGGCCAGGGGAACCGACAGGGCGGTTTCGATCTCGCGACCGTCCTCTTCCTGCGCGGCCGTCAACGCCCACAGTACCTGCCCCTGGGCGTTCAGCTTCAGCGAAAAATCGCCGGTGCGATCCTTGAGAAAGAAACCGCCGTCATAGCCGACGAAATCGTGGATGGAAGTTGCCGGCGCCTGGTCTGTGCGGGTTTCTGCGGGCGGTTTCGTCATCGCGTCCAGTGCGGAAGCGGTGGTCGGCGCCAGCGTGTGTATTGCCGCTGCGCAGGCGATGACAGCCAGATGGATGCGCGTGTTCCGTTTCATGATGAACTCCTCCTGCGGCGGTGCCGCGTCGTGTGGCGGGAGCGCTCTGCACGGCGCGTGCCGGTCTGCCCGGAGTCCGCGGGAGCCCGTTCCTGCGGGACGATCGGGTTTTCGGCCCGCATCGGCACCCCGTCCGGGGAGCGGATTTTCTGCCGCATGTGATGGAAATTCCACTGCCTGGTCCCACGGATTGCAGCAGCAATCACGGGTGGCAGGGGCTTTCAGGGGTGTACATCCGCGCAGGCGCGTCTTAAGGTAATTTTTTTTACAAGGAAAGGAGCCCCGATCCCATGCAGCCCCATCGCTATCCCTTCGGTGTCATCGGCAACTGCTCCTGCATGGCGTACATCGATCTGCAAGGCGATGTGGGATGGCTCTGCATGCCCCGATTCGACGGCGATCCGGTGTTTGCGTCCATGCTGGACTCCGAAAACGGCGGTTGCTTCTCCGTGGTTTCCCACGGATCCCGTCCCTTGAAACAGGCCTATCTGGACAACACCAACATCCTGTGCACGGACGTGCAGGTGGACGGGGGCGCCATCCGCATCACGGATTTTGCACCGCGATTTGTGGAGTTCGGCCGGAGTTTCCGGCCCAATATGCTGTTCCGCCGACTGGAAGTACTGGAGGGTCAGCCCATGATCGCCCTGCGCTGCCATCCGCTGTCTGCGCAAGGCGCCCCGCCCTGCCGCCCCGTGCAGGGCAGCAACCACATCAGCTGGGAAGGCGCCGCCCGACCCATGCGACTGACTACCGATCTCCCCCTGTCCCATCTCATGAGCGGCGAGCGGTTTCTCCTCACCGGCACGCGCTATCTGGTATTCACCTACGGCCCGGGACTGGAGGCGCCCCTGCGGGAAACCGCCGAGGTGTTTCTGCAGAAAACCCTCGATTACTGGCGCCAGTGGGTCAAGTCCACCTCCATTCCCCACCTGTTCCAGCGACAGGTGATCCGCTCCGCCCTGGTCCTCAAGCTGCACCAGTTCGAAGACACGGGCGCCATCATCGCGTCGGGAACCACCAGCCTTCCCGAAGCGCCGGGCGCCGCGCGCAACTGGGACTACCGGTACTGCTGGCTGCGGGATTCCTATTACACCCTGCGGGCCTTTGCCGACATCGGCCAGTTTCAGGAGCTGGAGAACTACTTCCACTTTGCCCAGGACATCGCCGCCCGCCATCCCGAGGGGATTCTGCCCCTCTACACCATTGAGGGAAAGGCGGTACCGGACGAAACCGTCAGCGATTTTTCCGGATATCTGGGCAACGGTCCGGTGCGGTTCGGCAACGGTGCCAACCGGCAGCAGCAGTTTGATATCTACGGCCAGCTGCTGGTGTCCACGCTGCCCCTCTACCGGGATCGACGAATCGCCAAATCGGACCGCAGTTTCAACCGGTCCCTCATCCGTCAGCTGCTCACGCTGATGGACCGGGATTTCGACGTCCCCGACGCGGGGATCTGGGAATACCGGAACCGGCAGCAGCGGCACACCTACACATACCTCTTTCACTGGGCGGGGGCCTGCGCGGCCACCCGGATGGCGGCCGAGTTGAATGACGGGGTACTGCGTTCCGTGGCGGAGGAATTGTCCCTGCGGGCCCGTTCGCGGATTGAGGAGGCCTTCGTGCCGTCGGAAGGCCGCTGGGGACAGGCCATCGGACAGCCGGCGCCGGACGCCAGTACCCTGCAATTGATTACGCTGGGATATCTGGACTCCCGCGACCCCCGGGCCCTGTCCCACCTGAGATCCCTCGAAAAGGCCCTCTCTGCACCCAACGGGCTGTTCTACCGCTACCGCCACGACGACGACTTCGGCGCACCGGAAACCACCTTTCTGGTCACCGGATTCTGGCGCGCCGAAGCCCTGGCCTGTCTGGGTCTCCTCGACGAGGCGGAAGACTGCATCCGTCGCCTGCTGGCCTGCGGAAACCATCTGGGCCTGCTGTCCGAGGACGTGAGCAGCGACGGCAGCCAGTGGGGCAATTTTCCGCAGACATACAGCCACGTGGGCCTCATGAACGCGGTGTCCCGTCTGGCGCGAAAGCTGGATCGGCCGTTTTTCATGGAGGGCGAAGATGACGTCTAGACGCGCTGGCGAAAAGCCGCCCGTCCGGCGGCAGCGGCGCCTGCTGGTGGTGTCCTACCGATTGCCCTTCCGCCTGGAAGAGGGAAAGCTGGCCCAGAACGCGGGTGGTCTGGTGTCTGCCCTGTTTGCCTATGCCCGGGCCCACGGGTCGCAATCCGATCCGGGCGGATTTGAAGAACTGGTGTGGATCGGCGCTTCCACCAACAGTGCGGCAGAGCTGGCATCCGCCGAAAGAGAGGCGGACATGCCACGGGTGCGCCTCGTTCCCGTCACCATTCCGCCCCGCCTCGATCGGCAGTTCTACGAAGGCTGCAGCAACGACCTGATCTGGCCCCTGTTTCACTCGTTTCCCGACCTGGCCGATTTCCGGGCGACCAACTACGAAGCCTACCAGAAAGCGAACGCCCTGTTCTGCCGGCTCGTCGAAAAAGAAGCCCGGGACGGGGATGTCATCTGGGTGCACGATTACCACCTGCTCCTGCTGCCGGGCATGCTGCGCCAGGCCCTGCCGGCGGCCGCCATCGGACTTTTTCTGCACATCCCGTTTCCCTCCTTCGAGATCTTCCGCCTGATCCCGCGCACCTGGCGCGTCGCGCTGCTCGAAGGCATGCTGGGCGCCCACCTGGTGGGGTTCCATACGCAGGATTACGCAACGCACTTTCTGGAGGCCGTATCCCGCTGCCTGGACGGCGCAACCGATCAGATGGTGGTGGATTCCGTACACGGTCGATCCCGCGTCGGCGCATTTCCCATCGGCATTGATGCCAGGGAATTCGAGTTGGAGCGGAACACAGCGGCCGTGCAGCAGTGCCGCGACGATATCCGCAGAGCCATCGGCGATCACCGGCTGATGTTTTCGGTGGACCGGCTCGACTACACCAAGGGCCTCCTGCAGCGGTTGCTCGCCTACGAGGAATTTCTGGAGCGCTTTCCCCGCTGGCTGGGCGAAATCGTTTTCAACATGGTGGTCATTCCGTCGAGGGACACCATTCCCCGCTACCAGAAGATGAAAAAAGAAATCGAGTCGACCGTGGGGCGGATCAACGGCCTGTACAGCACCCTGGACTGGCGGCCGATTGTCTACCAGTACCGCTCCATTCCCCGCGCGGAGTTGATTGCCCTCTACGACATGGCGGATATCGGCCTGATCACGCCCATGCGGGACGGCATGAACCTGGTGGCCAAGGAATTTGTCGCCTGTCAGCCCCCTCATCGCTCCGGGGTGCTGATCCTCAGCGAAATGACCGGCGCCGCCGCCGAGCTGCGGGAGGCCCTGCTGATCAACCCGAATGATCGATCGGAAATCGCCGATGCGATTGCCACCGCCCTTCTCATGAGCGACGAGCAGCGCCGGAGCACCTGGACGAGGCTGCGGGATCGGGTGTTTGCCAACGACGTCTTCACCTGGGCCGAGGAATTCCTGGACGGTGTTTACTCGGCCCGGTCCGGAACGGCGGTTCCCACGGCCACCGGCATCAGTCCTGCGGGGTTCCGGAAAATGCGGGAGGCCTACCGGAAGGCAGCGCAGCGGGTCATCCTGCTGGACTACGACGGCACGCTGGTGCCGTTCCATCGAATTCCCTCCGAAGCGGTGCCCGACGACCGGGTGCGGCAGGTACTCTCCCACCTGGCGGCGGACACGGCCAATCAGCTGGCCATCGTATCGGGGCGGAGCACGCAATTTCTGGAACGGTGGTTCGGCAAGGAGCCGGTAACGCTGTTCGCGGAGCACGGTGCCTTCCGGCGGCATCCGGGAGGCGACTGGCAGCAGCTGCAGGCCGACGATAAACACTGGAAGAACGCGGTCATCGCCTGCATGCGGCAGATCTGGAAGCGCAGCCCCGGCGCCGCCATCGAAGAGAAGGCAACAGCGGTGGTGTGGCATTACCGGGACATGGAGCCCGTTTCGGCAAAGCAGCGGACCGCGGATCTGGAGCGGGCGCTGCACGAACTCCTGAACGACAACAGCGATCTGCAAATCGTGCGGGGCGACCGGATCGTCGAAGTGCGGCCGAAGAAGTTCAGCAAAATGCACGCGGCCCGGGAATTCATCGGCACACCGCCCCCTCCCTTCATTCTGGCCATCGGCGATGACCGTACGGATGAAGACCTGTTTGCGGCGGTGCCGCCTCCGGGGTACACGGTAAAAGTCGGCAACGGCCCCACCCGGGCGGCCATGTCGGTAACCAATCCCGGACAGGTGCTGGCCCTGTTGGAAGGTCTGATTTCGCCGGCATCAATGGATCCGGAAGCAATTCATGGCGCACACCGGGGTGCGGATCGGATATGATGTGCCCCGCGGCGGCCAACGACCCCGCGGAGGAAGGAGTCAGCATGACAGAACCGAAAATTCTCGATGGAAAAACGCTCGCGGCGCAGCTCCGCGGCTCGCTGAAGGCCCGGGTGGATGCCCTGAAGGCGGCGGTGCCGGGGGCGGCGCCGGCCCTGGCGACCATCCTGGTGGGGGACGATCCGGCCTCCACCACGTATGTAAAAATGAAACAGAACGCCTGCGCAAAGGTGGGATTGACATCGATCAAGGTGGAGATGGCCGCAGACACCACCACGGCGCAACTGCTGGCGAAAATCGACGAGCTGAACCGGGACGATGCGGTGCGGGGCATCCTGCTGCAGCATCCAGTGCCGTCGCAGATCGACGAGCGCGCGTGTTTTGACGCCATCGCCCTCGACAAGGACGTGGACGGGGTCACCTGTCTGGGTTTCGGCCGCATGAGCATGGGCGAAGCGGCGTACGGCAGCGCAACGCCCCAGGGCATCATGACCCTCATCGATCATTACGGGGTGGAGCTGAAGGGAAAGGACGTGGTCGTCATCGGCCGCAGTCCCATCCTGGGCAAACCCATGGCCCTCATGATGCTGAACCGCCACGCGACGGTGACCATCTGCCATTCCCGGACCCGGGGGCTCGACGAAAAGGTCCGTGCCGCAGATATCGTCGTGGGTGCCGTGGGCATTCCCCGGTTCGTCAAGGCGGAGTGGATCCGGCCGGGCGCCGTGCTCATCGACGCGGGGTACCATCCGCAGGACAACTGCGGCGACATCGACCTGGAACAGGCCGCCCCCCTTTCCACCGCCTACACCCCGGTCCCCGGCGGCGTGGGTCCCATGACCATCCTCACGCTCATCGCCCAGACTGTCGACTCGGCAGAGGCGTTCTACCTGAAACGTCAGGCATAGCGTCGGGCCTGGCGTCGTCCGGGGCGTGCACCGGGATCCCTTCAATTCATTACGAACGTTTCATATGGGGCGTCTTTTTTTTGAATCGGCTTTTCTTTTCTTTACAATTGTCTTTTACAGAACGCGGGCACTTTGAACGCGGAAAACCGGGTAAAACGGAGCAGGATGAGCCATCCGGAGCATGTCTTTGTCGGTCTCGACGTGGGATCCACCACGGCCAAGGTGGTGGTCCTGGACGACCGGGATCGGATCCTCCACCGGGACTACCGCCGGCACAACGCGCGGCAGCAGGCCCTGGTGCTGGAATACCTGCAGGACATCGAGCAACGGTTTCCGCAGGCGCAGGTGCACCTCTTCACCACGGGCAGCGGCGGCCGGCCCATTGCCTCCACCGTGGGCGGCATCCACGTGCAGGAAGTGAACGCGGTGACCATGGCGGCCCAGCGTCGGCATCCCCGGGTGGGGTCCGTGGTGGAACTGGGCGGCCAGGACGCCAAGGTCATCTTCTGGAAAAGGGACAGGGAAGGGCGCATGTCGTCCACTTCCTACATGAACGATAAATGTGCGGGCGGCACCGGCGCCACCCTGGACAAGATTTTTTCCAAGGTGGATCTGTCGCCCGAGGTCATCTCAGCCACCCGGGCGCAGGGTCGCACCGTGCACCACATCGCGGCCAAATGCGGCGTGTTTGCCGAAACCGACGTGGTGGGGCTGCTGAAGGCGGGCATTCCCGGCGAAGAAATCGTGGTGTCCCTGTGCAGCGCGGTGGTGAAACAGAACATCGAGGTGCTGCTCCACGGCAATGTGCTGCCCGATGACGTGCTGCTGCTGGGCGGTCCGCACACCTATTTTTCTGCATTTCAGGACATCTGGCGGCAGGAGATTCCGAAGATCTGGAAGCTTCACCGCTTCGAACCGCGGCACCGCCCGATGGAAGAACTGGTTTTCGTCCCCGACGACGCGCAGTATTTCGCCGCCCTGGGCGCGGTCTGGTTCGGCCGGGAATCCCGGGAACTCCTCGCGTCCAACCGGGAACCGGCACCCTACCTTGGCGCTGCCGCTCTGGAGGCATTCCTCGCGTCGTCGAGGGATGCCCGCCTGGCCTCCCTGGGTGCTGTCAGACCCGGCCTCGTATCCTCCGCGCAGGAAATCGCCGACTTCGCAGGGCAGTATGCCATCCCGCCCTTTGCGCCGCCCGTGCTGGCGCAGGGTGAGGAGGTGCGCGCCTGGCTGGGCATGGACGGCGGTTCCACCAGCTCCAAGCTGACCCTCATCGATGACGAAGGCCGCCTGCTGTACCGGGATTACGTGCTGTCCCGGGGCAACCCCATCGTGGACGCGACCACCATGTTCGGCCGCATCCTCGACTGGGAAAAGGACACCGGAATCCATCTGGTACTGCGAGGGACCGGCGTTACCGGATATGCAGCAGCCCTGCTCTCCCGGGCTTTCGATTTTGACATTTCGGTGGTGGAGACGGTGGCGCACCTCAAGTCGGCGCGACTTTATTACGGCGACCCGGACATTATCTGCGACGTGGGTGGACAGGACATCAAGGTGCTGTTCATGAAACACGGCCGGGTGGTGGACATCAAGCTGAACACCCAGTGCAGCGCCGGCAACGGCTACTTCCTGCAGTCCATGGCCAACCAGTTCGGCGTGCCCATCGACGAATATGCGGACCGGGCGTTTTCCGTGTCGCGGGCGCCGTCGTTCAACTACGGCTGCGCGGTGTTCATGGAGCAGGACAAGGTCAATTTCCAGCAGCTGGGCTGGAGCGAAAACGAAATCATGGCCGGCCTCGCCCTGGTGCTGCCCCAGAACATCTGGAACTACGTGGTCCAGGAAACCAACCTGGCGCGCCTCGGCCGGCGGTTCATCCTCCAGGGCGGCACCCAGAAGAACCTGGCCGCGGTAAAGGCCCAGGTGGATTTCATCAAAGAGCGCATCCCGGACGCCCGGGTGGATGTGCACCGGTACGCGGACGTGGCGGGGGCCATCGGCGCTGCGGTGGAGGCCATGGAACGGGTGGGCGACAGCGGCGGCCGATTTGTGGGACTCGCCCGCGCGTCAAAGGTGACGTTTTCTTCGTTGAATGACGAGTCCACCCGCTGCCGGTTCTGTTCCAACCGCTGCCCACGGACGTTCATTGACATTCAGGTGCCGGGCGCCGCGCCTCTGCGCCACATTTCCGGCTACGGCTGCGAGCAGGGAGCCAGCGAATCGACAGGGGCGATGAAAGAAGCAAGGCAGGCGCGCGAACAGGTGCGGTCCCGCCATCCCAATCTGGTGGCCCGGGCCGAAGAACTGGTGTTTTCGCCGGCGTCCTTCGAACCCCTGCCTGATGCCCTGCGCAACCCGGAGGCCGGGGCGCTGCGCGCACAGATGGTGGTGGGCATTCCCCGGCTGTTGAACCTGTTTTACTACGCGCCCTTCTTCAACGCGTATTTCCGCAGCCTCGGGGTGGCGGACGTGGTGTACAGCGATCCCACCTCCCGGCGGTTGTGGAGCGAGGGAAACACCTGGGGCTCCATCGATCCGTGCTTTCCGGCAAAGGTGGCGCCGGCCCATGTGTACAACCTCATGCAGAAGAAGAACGTGACGCACATCTGCTTTCCCATCCTCACGTATCTGGAATCGCAGGTCAAAAACACGCTGGGCAACAACGCCTGCGTCATTCAGATGGGAACGCCCGAAGTGGTGGACGCGGCCTTCACCCGCCACCGCAATCATTTCCGGGATGCAGGAGTGTCCTTCTGGAAGCCCCTGGTGCGCATGGACCGCCGCAGTGAGGCCCTGGCCAACCTGCACGACTACTTCAAGGATATCCTGCTGCTGTCAAAGGAAGAAAGCGATGCGGCGGCCGCCCGCGGGTTTGCGGCCATGGATCACTACCTGGAAACACTGCGCACCGAGGGCGCTGCCGTGTTGTCTTCATTGGTCGAAGAAGATCGGATCGGCATCCTGTTCATCGGCCACCCCTATCACCACGACACCGGGCTGAACCACGGCATCCTCGAGGAATTCCAGTCCTGTGGATTTCCCATTCTGTGCATCGAGTCCCTGCCCGTCACCCGTCAATTCCTCGAACCCCTGTTCGGGCCTGAGGTTGGTGCGTCGCTGGCCGCCATGGAGGTCAAGGACGTGTGGCAGCGGAACTTCAACCGCAACACGAACCTGAAAATCTGGGCCGCCCGCGTCGCGTCCCGTCATCCCAATCTGGCGGTGGTGGACATGAGCAGCTTCAAGTGCGGCCACGATGCGCCCACGTATTCCTACATTGATCGGATTCTGGATGCGTCCGAAACGCCCCACTTCCTGTTCCACGACATCGACCAGAACAAACCCCAGGGAACCATCAACATCCGCATCCAGTCCATCCGGTATTTTCTCGACGAAGAACAGAACCGGCTGCGCCGTGCCGTCCGCGGCGCGAGGAGTGCCTGAACGATGCCAGACAATGACGCCCGAACAGGTCAGCATGTCACCCCGCCGGCCTTCGTGAAAAAGGGACAGTGGGATGGCTATGCCATCCGGCCCTGGCACAGACGGGACAAAAAAAAGGTCACCCTGATGTTCAACTTCGTGGAGCGGCGCAAGTCGTTCTTCTTCGGCGCGTTCATCAAACGCCTGGGCATTGCGTTCCGCGACATGGGCGATCACGTGAAGGAAGACGTGACCTACGGCCGGCTGTACGGCAACCGGATGGAGTGCAATCCCATGTATTTCACTTCCGGCAGCCTGATCCGCAACCTGCTGATCATCGAAAAGGAAACCGGATTGTCCCGGGAAGAAATAGCCGAAAAATACGTATTTCTGGGTGGCGGCGGCCAGTGTGGCCCGTGCCGCTACGGCATGTATCCGGCCGAATACCTGAAAGTGGTGAACGAAGCCGGTTTCAGGGATTTCCGCATCCTGATCTTTTCGTCGGACATCGGCGCCGTGTCGCGGTCAAAGACCGACGCGCTCCAGTTCAACCTGATGTTCCGCATCAACATGATTGTCGCGGTCATCCTGGCCGATCTCGTCCATGCGGCGGAATGCGCGCTGCGGGCGCGGGCGGTCGACCGGTCGGCCGTCGCTCCGCTCATTGCCCGGGCGGAGGAGATGCTGCGGCGGGCCTTCGAAAGCCGCTTCTGGTTCTGGACCCTGCCCGCGGCCATGAAAAAGGTCGGCCGGATGTGCGCGGCCCTGCCCCGGAAGGACGGGCCCGTTCCCCTTATCTATGTCACCGGTGAGTTCTTCGCAAACCTCGCCCACAACGACGGGAACTACCACCTGCGCCGCTTCATCAGCGATGAGGGATGCGAGGTGATCCCCGGCAGCTTCACCCAGCGGGTGCTGTATGACAACTGGCGTCGGTCGGTGGAAGCGACGCGGGGCATTGCCTACGCGGCATCCGATAAAGAGCGCCGTGCATATGAAAAATCCCTGAAAAAGCAGAAGACCAGCTCAAAGGTCATTGTGTACCTGTACAACCGGATGAAAAATGCCCTGCATCCCGAGTCTTTCGGCGCAAGGACCGCGCTCATGGATCTGGAGCATATGGCGCAGCTGGCCAAGCGCTACTACCATCCCGAAATCTTCGGCGGTGAAGGACACCTGGAAGTCGCCGAGGCCATTCATCTGGCCCGGGAAGGCGAAATCGACGGCTTCATCTCCTGCAAGCCCTTCGGCTGCATGCCCTCGTCGGGCGTGTCCGATGGCGTGCA
>JAKQNG010000280.1 GCA_029565915.1 Deltaproteobacteria bacterium | reverse complement strand
ATGCGGACAGCGACACGGAACCGGAGGACACGGATACCCTGAGCGGCGTGAATTCGGGCGCCACCGGCGACAATCCCATCGTGCAGACCATCTACACCGCCGATCCGGCCCCTCTGGTGCACAACGGCCGACTGTATGTCTACACCGGCCACGATGAGGACGGCTCCACCTGGTTTACCATGAACGACTGGCGGCTCTATTCCACCACCGATCTGGTGAACTGGACCGATCACGGCAGCCCCCTCGCGTATACCGATTTTGACTGGGCGGTGGGGGATGCCTGGGCGGCCCAGTGCATCGAGCGCAATGGAAAGTTCTACTTCTATGTCACGGCGGCCCGGGCGGCGGGTGTGCGGGCCATCGGCGTGGCCGTGGCGGACAGTCCCGAAGGGCCGTTCGTGGATCCCATCGGGCATCCACTGGTGACGTCCGACTGCGGAGACATCGATCCGACGGCGTTTGTCGACGACGACGGGCAGGCCTACCTGTACTGGGGCAATCCGAAGCTCTGCTATGTCCGGTTGAACGAGGACATGGTTTCGTATTCGGGCAGTGTGGAGCACGTGACGATGAACGCCGAAACGTTCGGCCTGCGCACGCCGTCCGATCCGGATCGGCCCTCCACCTACGAAGAAGGCCCCTGGTTTTACAAGCGCGAGGGCAAGTACTACATGGTCTTTGCCGCAGGGCCCATTTCCGAGCACATCGGCTATTCCACGGCCGACGGACCCACCGGTCCCTGGACGTACCGCGGCGTGGTCATGCCTGCCCAGGGCGGCAGCTTCACCAACCATCCGGGCGTCGTCGACTACAAGGGCAACTCGTATTTCTTTTATCACAACGGCGCGCTGCCCATGGGCGGCGGTTTTACCCGTTCCGTAGCCGTCGAGGAGTTTTCCTACAATCCTGACGGCAGCATTCCCTCCATGGACATGACCGACTGTGACCGGGAGGGCCTGGGCAGCCTGAATCCCTACATCCGCACCGAGGCGGAAACCATGGCCACCGCGTCCGGCGTGGAAACCGAAGCGTGCAGCGAAGGGGGCATGAATGTGTCCTTTGTAAACGACGGCGACTCCATCCGGGTCATCGGGGTGAATTTCGGCGGCGGTGCAGCATCGTTTGAGGCGCGGGTGGCTTCGGGGGCGGACGGAGGAACGATTGCCCTGCACCTCGACAGTCCTTCGGGCACCCTCATCGGCTCGTGCACCGTGCCGGCCACCGGCGGCTGGCAGAACTGGGAGACCGTGTCCTGCGCGATCACCGGCGCGTCGGGCATCCATGATCTCTATCTGGTGTTCGAAGGCAGCGGTGACTACCTGCTCAATTTCAACTGGTGGAGATTTGATCCCGCATGAAGGAGTCTTTCATGGGCGGATGGACGTCATTGTGGATGGTGTGTCTCGTTTCTGCCCTGGTCGGCTGCACGGGAGCCGACAGCGGGGCGCAGTCCGATGCCGACAGTGATGCCGACAGCGACAGCGATGGGGACAGCGACGGCGACAGCGATGGGGATACCGACAGCGACTCGGACGGTGACTCGGATGGCGACAGCGACGCCGACAGTGATGGCGACAGCGATGCGGACAGCGATGCGGACAGCGATGCCGATCTGCCGCCGTTGCGCATTGAGGCCGAGTGTGCCTGGGGGGCGGACGTGGGCGACTGCAACGGCGCGGTGGAGGGCGGCACCAACGCGGCCCTGCCCGGACAGGATGGCGCCGACAGCATTCCCCTGTTGAAAGAAGGGGATCAGGTGGTGGGGTACTTCTACGCGGGCTCCTGGCTCGCGTTTCCGGGCATCGACCTCTCCGGTTACACCCATGTGGCCGCCTATGTGGCGAGGGACGGTGCCGGCGGTTCGTTCGAAGTGCGGCTGGATGCCCCGGACGGGGAGCTGATCGGGACAATTTCTGTCCCGGACACGGGTGACTGGTCGACGTTCCAGCAGGCGACGGCGGAGCTGTCCGGCGCAACCGGCGTGCACACGGTGTACCTGGTCAGTGCGGACAACGGCACCTACAACGGCGATGTGGACTGGATCGAGTTCTTTGTCGAAGAGGCACCGGACGACACGGAGACGGACGATCCGGACACGGACACCGGGCCGGATACGGATACGGATACGGATACGGACACCGGGTACCATCCCTGTCCCACCGACGGCAGTCCTTGCCGGATCCTGCCATTCGGCGATTCCATCACCTTTGGCGTCGGCGACGAGGGCAATGCCGGATATCGCGGCCCGCTGTTCGGGATGGCCGTGACCGCGGGGAAGGAGATCACTTTCACGGGATCTCTGTCCAACGGCCCCGCGGAAGTGTCGGGAGAGTCATTTCCGCCGCGCAACGAAGGGCACAGCGGCTGGGGCATTTCCACGGTCACCACCTGGAGCAACGGCAACGCGGGCATTGCCATCCGCATCCCGAGCCCGGCCTTTGACAGCAGCAGCGGCGGCCTGCCCCATATCGTCCTGCTGCATATTGGTACAAACGATGCCACCGAACCCGACGCCGACAAAATGATCGACCGTCTGGAAGGGCTGGTGATCAAAGTCGCGGATGCGGCGCCGGATGCGCTCATCGTGGTGGCCCAGATCATTCCGCTGGACTGGGCGAACAGCACCATCGATCCGTATAACGCGGCCATCCCCGGCATGGTGCAGGAACTGTCCGCCGCCGGACGGCATGTCATGACTGTGGACATGAACACCGGGTTCAACCCTTCTGCCATGTTGACCGGAGACAACATTCACCCCAACGGCGCCGGCTACCAGTTCATGGCCGAACGCTGGTATGCAGCCATCGGGCCCCTGCTGCCCGACTGAAGGAGAGATTTCATGGACAGATGGATGTCATGGTGGATGCTGTGCCTGATCGTCGCGATGGCGGGCTGCACGGATGGGAACAGCGGTGCACAGTCCGATGCCGACAGCGACGCGGACAGCGATAGCGACGCGGATTCCGATGCCGACAGCGATACCGACAGCGATGGGGATTCGGACAGTGACAGCGATGGCGACAGCGATGCCGATAGCGATACCGACAGCGATTCCGATGGGGACGCCGATCTGCCGCCCTTGCGCATCGAGGCGGAGTGCGCCTGGGGGCCGGACATGGGGGATTGCAACGGGGCAGTGGAGGGCGGTTTCAACGCGGCCCTGCCCGGACAGGACGGAGCCGACAGCATTCCCCTGCTGAAGGAAGGCGATCAGGTCGTCGGCTATTTCTATGCGGGCTCCTGGCTGGCCTTTCCGGATATCGATCTGACCGGCTACACCCATGTGGCCCTCTATGTGGCGAGTACCGCCACCGGCGGATCGTTCCAGGTGCGGCTGGATGGGCCGGGGGGCGCGATTATCGGGACCATTTCCGTGCCGGATACCGGAAGCTGGACCAGCTTTCATCGCACGGAAGCGGCGTTGTCCGAGGTGTCCGGCGTTCACACCGTGTACCTGGTGAGCACGTACAACGGCACCTACAACGGCGACGTGGACTGGATTGAGTTTTTTGTGAAAGACATTCCGGAAGATACGGATCCGTTCATCGATCCGGACGCCCAGGCGGTCTATTTCGTTTCGCCGGACGGGGATGACGCCAATCCGGGTTCGCAGGAACAGCCGTTCCGGACCATGGCCCGCGCAAGGGACGAGGTGCGGACGATCAACAGCGACATGACCGGCGACATCTATGTCTACCTGCGGGGCGGGGACTACCGCATCAGCGAAACAATTGCATTCGACACGCGGGACTCCGGCACCAGCGGCCACCGCATCCACTACCTGGCGTTTCCCGGCGAGACCCCCGTGCTGAACGGTTCGGTGCAGGTCACCGGCTGGACGGCCCACACGGGCGGGATCTACCGGGCGCCCCTCGACCGATCGACAAAGCTGCGCAACCTCTATGTCAACGACCGGCGCTCCCTGATGGCATCCCGCACGGTTTCTTCCCTGGGCGGATACGGCACCCACGGGGTTACCGCCGGGCAGGCCAGTTGGGCCTGGGTGAGCGGCAGCGGCAGCGACGGTTCGCGCTACAGCTCGTCGGATGTCCCCGAAATCAACAGCAACAAAGACGATCTGGAGATCATCAACGGCACCACCTGGAACGAGAACATCGTGACGGTCCGGGACGTGATCACAAGCGACGGTTCCCGTGTGCTGTTGTTCGCGCAACCCTACGGCGTCATTGCCCAGCTGCCGGGCTGGAACGCCGGCTTCAAGGTCACCGGCACCCATACCCTGTGCAACGCCTATGCGTTTCTCGATACGCCGGGGCGCTTCTTCTTCGATAAGACCGAAGGCGTGCTGTACTACTATCCGCGGCCGGGCGAAGACATGGCCACCGCAGTGGTCGAGGCGCCGTTTGTCGAAAAGCTCATCGACCTGGCGGGTGACTCGAACACGAACCGGATTCGCAACATTACGTTCGGGGGCATCACCTTTGCCCATTCGGACTACAACCTGATGGAAGTCGGCGGTTCCCGGGGCAAGGCGACCTGTCAGGGCTCGACAATTTACCGGGCCTACGGAGACTGGAACTGGCACAACGACCGCTACGAAATTACCGATACGCCGCCGGGCATCATCCATGTGCGCAGCGCCGATGCCATTGAATTTCTCGGGAACACGGTCAAGCACAGCGGCAGTGAAGGAATTTCTCTCATCAACGATGTTGTCAACAGCCGGCTGGAGGGCAACTTCATCACCGATATCGCGGGCAGCGGCATCACCGTGGGCCATCCCCAGCACATCTATGTCGGGGACGGTGGCACCCATGCGGTCTATCCTGCGGGTGTGGAGGGCATCTGCACCAACAACGCCATTACCAGCAACGTGATTTACGATGTCAGTTCGGTGCCCGGCTTCGGTGGCCATTCGGGGGTCATGGCGTTCTTTGTGGATTCTTTGTCCATCACGCACAATTACATCCATACCACCGCCTATAACGGCATCAGCCTGGGGTGGGGATGGCGGAATTTTCAGGATTCCACTACGTGCCGGGACAACACCATCAGTTATAACCGGTTCTTCAATACGTTGAGCCGGCTCCACGACAGCGGGGCGATTTACACCATCGGCCAGATGCCGGGCACGGAAATCAACGAGAACTACGTGCAGGGCATTCCGCCCGCTACGTCGGGTCCCACCTACGGCCTCCACAACGATGAGGGAACGGCCTGGATCGTTGAAAATGACAACGTGCTCGAGATCGATCCGGGAGTGACATACACCATCAACTGCGAAGACTTCGGCGAGAAGCACCACCTGACCATCCTGCGGACCTATGCGACAGTGAACAAGATGGGCATCAATCCCCCCGACAGCACCATCGATCCGCCGGTGGTGGTATCCGATAACGTGTGGCCCGTCGCCCAGTACACCTTTGCATTGCAGTCCGGAGTTGAGTCGGACGAACTGGACCTGCTGATGGACACCGGAATTGCGTACCTGGCGGATTATGTGTTTCCGGCCAGCTGCGCGGCGCCATCGGGAACGGAATCGCTTCCTGTCCGCAGCAGCGGCGATGCGGAAAATGCCCTCTGGTTTGCGCCCCATGGAACGTCCGCGTTTGCACAGGGTGACACCATGACCCGCGCGGAGGGCGACAGCACAGCCCTTCCTGTTCCGCCCCAGGCGGGCACCTACCGGCTGTTCATAGTCAATGGCGATGGACAGATTCTGGGCGAATCCAAGGCCCTCCTCCGGGTGGAATAGTCGCCGACGAATCCCGCCTTCAGTAACAAAATAATGTTATTCAGACTTGAATTTCAGCACAAATGACATTATTTTGTCATTATGAAGTCATTTGAACGGGAACTCCTGGAACGCACCGCCGCCCTCATGAAAGAGCGCCGGATTGCCCTTGGCCTGAAACAGGAAGAAGCCGCGGCCCGGGCGGGAATCAGCATCCGCGCCCTGCAGCAGCTCGAACAACGGGGCATGATCAGTCTGTTGCGACTGCTGAAGCTGGTGACGGTCTACCGTATGGAACAGAACTTCGTTCAATTTTTAAACGATCGGTCCGGCTGGACCCTCGAAGAACTCGCCCGGGGGGAATCGAAGCGGGTGGTTCGATGAACAGTCGAATCGACGTGATGCTGGATTTTGGAAGCGGCGCCAGAAGGGTTGGTGAGCTGTTCCTTCTGGAAAAACGGGGCCGCCACGTGTTTGCGTACGATAGGAAGTTTCTCAGCACTGGCCTGCAGATTTCGCCGTTGACGATGCCGCTGGGCCCCGGGACCTTTGAAGCGCCAAAGGAGCGTGATCTGTACGACCTTCACGGCGTGTTCGCCGACAGCCTTCCCGATGAATGGGGAAGGCGCGTACAGGATGCGGAGTTTGAAAAGGCCGGCATTGTGGATCCGACCTCGCTGACGCGGCTGTCCTATGTGGGTCGATTCGGCATTGGCGCATTGCAGTATGAACCGGCACTGCATTTTAGCGAAGGGCACGACGCGGTGGCCCTTGCCACGCTCCGCAAGGCGACCCTGCGGCTGCTCGAAGGAACTGTTGAATCGGTGAGTCGGCAACTGCTGCAGAGCGGCGGTTCGGCAGGTGGCGCAAGACCGAAATTCCTTGTGGACATGAATGAGTTGACCGGTGAAATCCGCTATACGCGCGGCGTGGCGGACATGCCGTTTCGACCGGTATTGCTGAAAGTGCCCCAGAGAGGGGACGACCAGTGGCAACGTCTGGAGCATCTGTATTGCCAGCTTGCCCGGGCATGCGGAATCACCGTGCCGGACACATGGCTTCTTACGGCGAGTGACTCTTCGCTCGTTCATTTTGCCATTGCGCGGTTCGACATCACTGCCGATGGGGCCAGGTACCACACCCACACACTGGCCGGACTGAAGGGCGAAAGCTACACGCAGGCGCGGTACGACTATCGCGACATTCTGCGCATCACCGCCGACCTGACACGGGACGCGCGGGATGTGGGCGAGATGTACCGCAGAATGGTTTTTAACTATCTGGCGAACAACCGCGACGATCATGCCAAGAACTTTTCGTTCATCATGAATGCAAAGGGTGTCTGGCACGTGTCGCCGGCCTATGACCTCGGCTTTTCGCCCGGAGAGACGGGTCTTCACGCTTCCTCGGCCAACGGGAAGAGGCGTAATCTGGAGCTGCGCGATTTCGCCGCCATCGCGGAGGACTTTGACATCCGCGGGTATCGCGAAATCGTCCGGCGTACATCCGAAGTGCTGCAGGCGTTTGAATCCCTCTCACTGGATGCGGGCGTCTCAAAAAAGAAATCGGCCCTGATCGCTGAGCGGATCCGTGAAAATCTCCACCGGGTGAAGAACAGCTGAGAAGTATGGATTTTCTTCAGTCAATGGCGGGAACGACCGCCACGGCGTCCACCACCAGGGTACCGCTCAGCACTCTGACCTGCACCGTGTGGTTTCCGTTGCTGAGCCCTCGCAGCGCATATGTCTGATAGAACTCGGCGGATGCCTGCGTGTCAGCGGAACCGTCGACGATGGTTCCGTCCACGGTGACTTCCAGCACTGCCGAGCCGTTGTTGGGGCCCAGAATGTCGAGGCCGCTTCCCGCAAATGAATATTCCAGCGTCGCGTCCGCACCCTGGCTGGTGGAGAGGGACCGCTGGTAGTTGTACATGCCCTTGCCGTTTTCGTGGTTCCAGGCGCCGCCGTACACCAGCTTTGCCGCGGGCACCGCCGCCAGATCGGTCATTTCCAGATTGTCGAGCAGCTCGCTGTAGTAAGGGGCATGGCCATCAATGGTTTCGACCCGCAGGTTGTCAAATCGCGTGTAATAGTAGCCGCTGGCCAGATCGATGCGCCCGGACAAGCGGGGCTTCGGGTCGATGTACGTCGTCAGAGTCACATCGTCGAGTCGGGCGATGACGGTTTGCTCGACCACCTCCAGGGAAATGGTGTGCCACGCGTCATGTGCCGCATCGAATCCGGCGATGGTGGCGCCTCCCTGACCGCTGATGACATTCCCCGAGGCAACGGACACGCCGTCCACCCACATGGACCATCCGCCGTCAAACCAGAAGCGCAGGATGTAGGGAGTGCCGCTCAGGGTATGGGAGTTGCCGCCGCCCTGCTGGCGCGCGCCGACGGCGGCGTAGTTGTTGCCGGCCTCGGTGCTGTTGTGTTCAAACGAAACGTCCACGCTGACAAGGTAGTTCAGCCACCGGTTGTCGCCGATGCCCGTGATGGGATTGCCGTTGTTCCAGGTTCCGCCGAGTCCCATGACCGACTGGTCCACCTGCTGGCGCAGCACCCGGTTGGTGGCGCCGTCGGGCAGGAAGGCTTCAAACGCGCCGTTGCGATCCGATGTGTAGCGCGGAATGGCGCTTTTCGCGCCGCCCAGCGACGTGATGGCGTTTTCGCTGCCTTCAATATCGCCGGAAGGTCCGATGATCGGCACGGTCCGGTCCGGGTAGTCAAAATCGTCCGCGTACAGCACGTTGTCCGAGGTGTCCTGCGCCGCGCCGGTTTCGTTGGTATCGAGAACGGTGCGTGGCCCTTCCACCGGCAGGGGCCGGTGAAACGACTGGTTTTCGATGTTCGCAAGGGTTGTCGCCGTCACCACGGACCAGGGCCGGACGGCAATGATATACGCGCCGTCGCCGTCGGCGGACAGATGGCAGCGATATTTCATGTAACGGGCGTTGAACGCTTCGCCGGCTTCGGCCGCGCGGGTTTCCCACAGCTCCAGATCGGGATTTTCTTCATAGCCCATGTTGGATGCACGCAGGCGGTAGGTTCGCGGATATTCGCTGTCGTTCATGAAAACCGTTGAAAAGTGGTTCCGGTCCGGCGCGGCAAGGGTCATGTAGCTGGGGGTGCCGTTACGTCCGCTGACGGGATTCGTTCCCGTGGCGCCGGTGGCGCTGGATTCCCTGACCACCCGCCAGATGCCGGCGGTGTTGCTGTCGTTTTCCCATCCCGTTTTCGCAAACCACGAAAAATGGCGCAGGACCTGAAGGCCGGCGTCGTAGTGCATCCAGCCCGACCAGGGGTCCCGGGCGCTCACCAGTTCCTTGAAGGAAAACTGCCCGCCCTCATAGAAGGCACCGATGGCCGGCTGGTAAATGAAGTGCGTCCGGTGGGAATTGACAAATCCCTTGATGATCGTGTTGCCCATTTCCAGCGGGCCGTTGAGGCCTCCGATACCCGTGCCGGGCGTCGTCGGATCCCGCATGTTGTTGTGGGGCCGGAAGGCCGAGTTGCTGAAGGTGGCCTGGGCCTCGCTGTTCCACACTTCCTTGTCAAACTCCGCGGCCAGGCGTTTGAAACTGCCCCCGGCATCGTCGTCCGTGTTGTAGTGGTAACCGGCAACGGCCACGGCATCGCGAAGAGTGGCGTCATTGATCATCGCGCCCCCGAAGGTGCCCACATGCACCTCGTCGGAAATCACCACTTTGATGCGGTTGAACAGGGCCTGCTCGGCGGCATCGTTGAAGTCGCTGGTATCTGTGCGGATGCGATCGGCGAACTGACGGGTCCATGTCAGATCCGGCCCCTGCTCGTTGACCCCCGGGTTGACGTAGTCGACCATGAATCCGAAGGTGCGAAAGGCAGCCAGGATGGTTTTTTTGTACCAGTCGTAGACCCGGTCGTTGTTGGTGACCCAGCCCGGAGCGTTCCACCGCAGGATGCTCACCCGGACATCCGGATTCACCTTCCGCGCATCGGCCGCGAGCTGGAATCCGGGATGTCGCCGCACATTGGCCGCTTCGCTTTCCAGTCGCATCGTTGCCGGGTCGGGACCGGTGGAGTTGTTGCGGTCATTGCCCATTTCGATTTTCACGTGGGTCATGACCGGATTGGTTCCGCCGAACAGGATGTTCAGGAACTGCGCATAGGTTTCCGGGTGGGCGGCCTTGTAGTCCATCAGCAGGGCACTGGTGCCGTTGGCGGAGAGCACGCCGAACCCTTTGAAGGTCAGGCCGTTGACGTTGTCAGAGCGGATGTGGTTGCCGTCCAGGGCAATGTCGATGGGGTCCACGACATCCGCCACCGGCTCGCAGGCCACGGGAGTGACGATGATTTCCGTCTCCGTGTCGTCAGCCGTTTCCGTATCGGCATCGGTGTCACTGTCGGCATCGCTGTCGCTGTCGGTGTCGGAATCCCCGTCGCTGTCGGTGTCGCTGTCGGCGTCCGTGTCGCCGTCGGTATCCGCGTCGCTGTCGCCGTCGGCATCGCTGTCCGCATCGCTTTGCGCGCTGTCATTTTTTGAGCACATCGTTGATGGCGCGGCCAGCAGAATGGCGATGAACAGGTAAGTGATGGTGGTCCATCGAAGGGGTGTGTGCATTCCTGGTTTCCTCTAATTGATGGTCCACTGCTGGTTGGCGTCATCGCTGCACATGGCCGTTGTCAGGCGCGGGGCATCCGTGGTGGATGGCAGAAAGCACAATCCGTTGCCACCGTGCACGATGCGGTAATTGCCGTTGCCGGCGGGAGCCATGATGAACTGTTCGGCGCCCCAGAAGGGCGTGAGGTGCAGTGGACCCATGAAGGTGGTCCAGAAATCGCCGTCGGCGCCCACAGTGTACTGGCCGGCACCCGAGTGCTGCAAATCCCAGTCCCGGGCGGTTCCGCCCACAACGACGTTGTCGCTGCCGTCCAGGTTGAGGTACTGGCCGCTTCCAACGTTGCGAATCTGGTGCATTCCTTCGGAGATCGGTCCCGTGGACACGGGGGAGAGTTCCAGCCAGTTCAGGTTGAAGTCGCCGTCTTCCACCAGGATGCGCAGGCGCTGGAGCCCGCCGGGAAGGAAGACTTCGTGCCCGGCGGTGGACCAGGTGCCGGTGCCGCCGGTGTCCGGCAGCGTCCAGGTGCCGGTCAGGTCTTCGTCCCTTGAAAAGACGCGCACGCTGCCCGCACCCGCCATGCGCAACCGCATGTCATAGAGACCGCCGCCGGCAACCTTCAGCGTGAATTCCAGCCAGTCCCCGGACGTGTTGTCCGCCACATGATACCCGCCGTCCGTATCTGACGTTGCCTCCATCGGCACGGTTTCGCTGGTGCGATACACTGACCCCGCAGCGGTGCTGTCATTGTCGTACGCCACGCCTTTGCCGCCGTCGTCAAAGTCCTCGGCTTCCATGTGCAGTGTGCCGCTGAGATTACCGTCCACGTAGCCCGGTGTCTCCCATGGCAGACCGCCGTTGCCGTGGGTGCCGCGGACCGCCGGGAAGGTGCCGAAATCGGGGTGCCAGGACAGGCCGGTTTTCGTCATGGGCTCCAGATAGACGTCCGGTCTTGTCACGCTGTCGGAAACGCCCCAGGGCGGAACGAAGACAAACGACAGCCACGAGACGTTCAGCTGCTCCAGGCGATGGGCGAACTCGACGTCGAAACCGCCGCTGGCCGCGCCCCACATGTTGCCGTGAAACTCGGTCATGACCGTCGGGTAGCCGGCGGCCATGATGGCGCTGATGGCATCGACGGTGTTCTGGGCCCCCGCGTAGCCGTGGAAGGCCACCGCCAGATTGTCCCACTGTGCGTCTTCACTGCCGAAGACGGCCTCGTTGAAGATGCGGATGTCGTTCAGGGCGTCGTCGCCGGCGCCCGCGCCCCACAGCACGGAATAGGAGAACAGGAGCACGGGCGTGTCGGGCGCATGGGTGCGGATGACGTTGTAGACGGCGATTTCCATGTCGAGGGCCCCGTTGGCCGCCGTGGAATAGGGCGGGGACCAGGCGACGGGTTCGTTCTGGATCTCGTAGAGGACGTGGGTTTCGTCCGCATAGCGGGGCGCGTAGAACTCCCAGAAATCCGTCACGTAGTCGATGTTGTAGTTGCCGTTGTTGGCGCCGTTGCCGATGGTGATGATCAGGTAGAGGCCCAGCTCCCCGGTGGCCTCCACCACGGCGTCGATGCGCGAGGCGGAGTATCCCGGCGCGGTACTCCCCGGATTGGGATAATTGATGTCAAAGCACTCCGCATAGATGTGTACGGCGTTGAACCCGAGGTCCTTCATGTTTTCGAGTTCTTCGCGGGGGGCCGGGTCGCCCCATTCGGAAGAGGTGTAAGGGCCTCGCAAAAGCTGCCCGTTTTCGGCCACGAAGGTGGTGCCCGCGGCATTGAGCTGCGGCCTTCCCCGGGGAATGGTCAAAGGCGGAATCTCCGTTC